>CAMLDA010000030.1 GCA_946478715.1 uncultured Candidatus Saccharibacteria bacterium
CCCCACCATGAATGAAAAAGGGCGAACCAATGCCTGTCTTTGGATTTTTCAGGGGTAAGCTTTAAGTACCGGGAGAGGAACCTTAGGCCGCCATCAAAATCGGGGGCAGCGCCAGCGAGGGCCGAGACAAAAACAGTTACCGATGATACCGATGAGGGGGCCACCAAAGGAGCTACCGCTAAAGTCAGAATAAACAGGACCATATCCGTAGGAAAGATAATTCGGAAATACTTGTCTCCGAATTTTTTGTGGTAGGAGTCGGCGTAGTTCTTGAAGTTTTCCCTGGTTAGCTTCGGGGGGTTGTAGTGCGGTATGGCATCTAGTGCAAAATGCGACAAAAAGGCTAAAGGCACCGCAAATTCTGGCTTCTTGACAGCCATAGCAATCAAGGCGCCTGCAAGAGCATGGTTCGTCGCAGTCATGAAACTATTTTACTACTCGGCTTTGGCGGCTTCGATAGTGGCCTTGGCTATCTCATCGAACACTTTCGGGTTTTCGGCCAGGAATTTTTTGGCGGCTTCGCGGCCCTGGGCGATTTTTTCGCCTTTGTATTCGTACCAGGCGCCGGATTTCTGGACCACTTCATGCGCGGCGGCCAGGTCGATGACATCTCCTTCGCGGCTGATACCATGGTTGTACATGATGTCGAATTCGGCCTCGCGGAAAGGCGGTGCAACCTTGTTCTTAACTACCTTTACTCGCACGTGATTGCCGATGACCGAATCACCTTGTTTGATCTGGCTGATGCGGCGGATGTCCATGCGGACGCTGGCGTAGAATTTAAGGGCGTTGCCGCCGGTGGTCGTTTCGGGATTGCCGAACATAACGCCAATCTTCATGCGCAGCTGGTTCACGAATATGACCGTGGTCTTTGAGCGGTTGATAACGCCGGTAAGCTTGCGCATAGCCTGGCTCATCAGCCGGGCCTGCAGGCCCATCTGGGCGTCGCCCATGTCGCCTTCTATTTCCGCCTGAGGGACCAGCGCCGCTACCGAGTCTACCACTATGATATCGACGGCATTGGAGCGGACAAGCGTCTCGACAACCTCAAGGGCTTGCTCGCCGCTGTCGGGCTGACTTATCAGCAGAGTGTCAGTATTAACACCCAGGCGCTTGGCGTAAGCCGGGTCAAGCGCGTGCTCGGCGTCCACATAAGCCGCGGTGCCTCCCTTTTTCTGGACTTCGGCCACGGCGTGAAGACAGACGGTAGTCTTACCGGAGCTTTCCGGCCCGTAGATTTCTATGATACGGCCTTTCGGGATGCCGCCCCCCAAAGCCAGGTCTAAGCTGAGGGAGCCGGTTGGAATAGTTTCCACGTTAACGGCGTGGGCCTCGCCCAGGCGCATAATCGACCCCTTGCCGAACTGTTTTTCTATTTGAGCCAGCGCCAAATCCAGCGCTTGCGATTTCCCCGCTGCGACCGGGGCGTCAGTATTCTTCTTCTGAGCCATAACACCTCCACAAAATCCCTAAATTGCTACTTATATTATACCAAGAACCACCGCCTAAAAACTGCTTGCGTTAATTTCTGTAATCTTTACGTGATTCGCTTTATACTTAAGCTTATGCGGATTAGCGACGCGCTAGTGATAGGTTTGCTTAAAGAAAGCCGCAAGGTTTCCGACGAGCAGATAAGCAGCTTGCTTGAACAACAGAAAACAGAGAAAAAACCGCTGCAGGACCTGGTAATAAAGAACAGTATCCTGCCAGAGGCAGACCTCACCAAGCTTTATGCCGCCAAAATCGACGTGCCTTTCGTCGAGCTTATTCCTAAGAACCTCAAAAAAGAGGTATTCGGGCTGATTCCTGAAAGGATAGCCCGGCAATATAACGCCATTCTATTCGATATCCAGCCTAACGGCACCCGTATGCTGGCTATGGAAGATCCTGATGACGTACAGGCTTTCAGCTTCCTTCAGAAGCAGCTCGGTTCTAATATAAAGGTGTTTATAGCTACCCGTTCCAATATCCTGGCCGCCTTGGAGCAATACCGCAGCAATATCGGTAGCGAGCTTACTGAGGTCATCGCCGAAGGCGACAGCGGCCCGATGGAAGAAGAAGTATCGGAGGCCGACGTCGCCGAAGACAGCCCGGTGGCAAAAACCGTGAACCTGATAATTGAGTTCGCCATCAAACAGAACGCCAGCGATATACACATCGAGCCGCGCGAAGACCACGTTGCTATCCGCTACCGCATAGACGGCCAGCTGCGTGAAACTAACCGGCTGCCTAAAAAGATACTGGCGGCGCTGGTCAGCCGTATCAAAATCCTGTCCAACCTGAAAATAGATGAACGCCGGGCGCCCCAGGACGGCCGGTTCAAAGTAACTCTAGGTTCAGGCGAATACGCGCTCCGCGTCAGCACGCTGCCGATAGCCGATGGTGAGAAGGTCGTCATGCGTATCCTGGATGAGTCTTCAAAGGCATCCACTTTACGCGAACTGGGATTCTGGGGGACCAACCTTGAGATGCTGGAAACGGCGCTGACCATGCCTAACGGCTTGATACTTTTCACCGGCCCCACAGGTTCCGGAAAGAGCACCAGCCTTTTCAGTATATTAAGCAGGCTTAACCAGCCTTCGGTTAACATCAGTACCGTGGAAGACCCGGTGGAATATAAGATCCCGGGCGTCAACCAGGTACAGGTAAATCCGGTGGCCGGAATGACTTTCGCTAATGGTCTGCGCGCCCTTCTGCGCCAGGACCCAAATATCATCATGGTCGGCGAAATCCGGGATAGCGAGACGGCCAACCTGGCGGTGCAGGCCGCTTTGACCGGCCACCTGGTGTTCTCCACTCTGCACACCAACAACGCCGCCACTACCCTGCCGCGCCTGCTGGACATGGGTATCGAGCCTTTCCTTATAGCAAGCACCGTCCGGGCCGTGGTAGCCCAGCGCCTGGTCCGTAAGCTGGTGCCCGAAAGCACCGAGATATTCCATCCGGATGAGGCCACCGTCAAACGCATCAGAACGGCCTTCCACCTGGAAGAACCGGAAGATATGGAGCGCATCCATAAACTTGAGCAGCAGGCTGTGCAGGCCGAGCTGGAACAGGTCCTTAACAGCCAGAAGGTCATAGCTCACGGAGAAGTTTCAACCACGGCAAAGGGCATCGGTAAGTTATGGCGTCTGCAGGGCCGCGCCGGAGCCGCTTCTTTCAAAGGACGGCTGGGTATCTACGAGGTGCTGTATGTTAACAGCGAAATCCAAAGGCTGATAATCAAAGGGGCTTCCAGCGAAGAGATACAGGCTCAGGCAATCAAAGACGGCATGGTCACGATGCAGACAGACGGCCTTATCAAAGCCCTGCAGGGACAGACTACCCTGGAAGAGATAATGAGAGTGACAAGCGAGAGGTAAGATGGCTGATTTTGAATATAGCGCACTTAACGCCCATGGACAGACCGTAAGCGGTACTATCAGCGCCGGCACGCGCGAGGAGGCTATAAAGAGCCTCCGCGACCAAGGCGGTAAACCGCTGACCGTGGAAGAAGTGAAAGGCAAGTCTCTGCTGAACCTGAGTATCGGTAAAGGGAAAGTGAAGCAGAAGGACTTGGTAATATTCACACGCGAACTTTCCACTATGATAAGCGCCGGCGTGCCGCTGCCCCGCAGCCTGAGCACAATGGCCACCCAGTTCGAGGACAAGGTCTTCAAGGATATCATCATCAAAGTCGATAAAGACGTGGAAAGCGGCACGCCGCTGGGAGACGCCATGGCTAAGTTCCCGCAGGCTTTCAGTGATGTTTACGTGAACATGGTCCGGGCCGGCGAAGCCGGCGGCATCTTAGACGACATCTTAAAACGCCTTGCCAGCCAGGTAGAAAAAGATGCCTCCATAAGAAAGAAAGTCCGCTCGGCCATGGCCTACCCGATCGTCATCCTGACGGTCACCATATTGGCTTTCTTTGGGATAATGCTGTTCATCATCCCCAAGATCGGCAAGATTTTCAAAGATCTCGGCGGCCCCAACGCCCAGCTGCCGGTTTACACGCGGGCTATGCTGAGCATCAGTAACTTCATGCTCCATAACATTATCTTCATCGTCATCATAGGGGCCGCTTTGATATTCGGATTCCGGCATTACATACATACGGAAAAAGGGCGGTTCAAATGGCATAGCCTGCTGTTAAGGCTCCCAGTGTTCGGGCCGATTATCACCAAGATAGCGGTGGCGCGTTTTTCACGGACTTTCTCCTCTTTGATGGGTTCGGGAGTTAGCGTCTTGGATGCCCTGGAGGTAACAGGCAGGGCCGTAGGCAATAAGGTTATCCAGAAGGAACTGGCCCATATCGCCCAGAACGTAAAGAACGGACAGCCTCTAGGCAAAGAGCTGCTGAACGCAAGGTTCTTTCCTCCGATCGTCGGCCAGATGATGTCCGTAGGCGAAGAGACCGGCAAGATAGATGAGGTGCTGGTCAAGGTGGCCGACTTTTACGAAGAGGAAGTGGATGCCGTCATCGACGGCCTGGCCAGTATCATCGAGCCTTTCATGATTATCATTCTGGGGGGCGTCGTGGGCCTGATAGCCGCTTCGGTGATGGGCCCTATCGCCAATCTCTCCAAAAACATCGGCGGATAGACGCTTGACTTGTTAAGTATCCCCCTGGGGAAAACCCCTGTCGTATCTTCTTGACAACTGAACGCTTATGCTTATAATCAGTGGCATAGAACAAGCCATGTTCGGTAAAACAATTAAAAAGTAAATCAAGAAGGGTGGGACATAGAATGATCTCATTAAATAAAAAGAGTCGCGGTTTCACGATCGTGGAACTTCTGATAGTCATCGTGGTTATCGGTATCCTGGCGGCGCTGGTCATCGTGACTTATAACGGTATCCAGCAGAAGGCCCGGGACACAGAACGCAAGACCGACATCAAAGCCTTACAGGGCCACCTGGAAGCCTACTGGGCGGATAACGCTAAGTATCCGACCTTGACGGATGTCAACGATGCAACTTTCCGTTCGAACAACTTCAAGGGTCTTGACGCGGCGGCTTATGCCGATCCTAAGAACCCGGGCTCTCAACAGCTTTGCGGTACCGCTACCTCCAGCTGTTACGGCTATGCTGTGACTCCGGCCGGGTGCGATAACGGCGCCGGCGGCGACTGCACCAACTACACGCTGACCACTGATTTGGAATCCGGCGGCACCTTCTCCGTACAGTCCAATAACTAGCCATTAGAGCACAAGTTAGAAAAATCCCGGCCAGCCCGGGATTTTTTCTTTTCGGATATAATTAAGCATAAGCATGAAAAACCAAAGCGGCTTCTCCATAGTAGAGCTTATTATCTCTATCGTCGTTGGCGTGACTTTTTTAAGCTCCATGAATCTTGTCGTCGACAACTATAACAATCTGGGAACCAAGGGGCGGAACCTGGTGCTTGCAAATTCCTACGCCGAAGCCAAGATGGAATCCGTAAGAAATGCCGGCTACCAGGGCATCAGCACCGGCACTACCGACTTGTCCGGAGAACTTCCTGCCCAGCTGCCGGCGCCGCGGAGCGCCAGCATGGTAGTAAGCGAACCCCAAAACGGGCTGAAGCAAATAGATGTCAGTATTTCTTATAACGACCTGGGCACCACCCGAAACTACACTTACCGGACATACGTTGGAGAGCTCGGTGTCGGTCAGTAGGCGCGGCGAGCGGCAAAGCTCGGGATTCACGATCGTGGAGCTTGCGATAGGTATAAGCGTAGGCACCGTATTAATGCTGGCCTTTATGACCGTAATGACCGACTACTTTATCCTTATAACCAGGAATAACGCGTCCATCGATATGACCACCAGCTCCCAAAATCTGCTGCGGTCCACGGTGGAGACCCTGCGCTTAAGCAACGGCGTCAGGCAGACCAACTCCATAACCGATCCGAATGCCCCGGCCGGCGGCTGGAACACCAGTAATGCCGCCTTTGTAATCGTGATATCGACTCCCGCCCTTGATTCAACCCGCAATTATATAATCGACTCCTCCACCGGAGCACCCTATATGAACGAGCTGGTTTACTACAAGAGTGGCAGTTCGCTGATGAAACGGACCTTGGCCAACCCGAATGCCACCGGCAATATTCTTACTACCACCTGCCCGGCGGCCTTGGCTTCGGCTAGCTGCCCCCGGGACTCAGACCTGGCGGACTACTTCCAGTCAATGTCCTTTATCCTCTACGACCAGGACGGCAATGTCACTTCCGACCCCTCGCTTGCCCGCTCCGTGAATATAGACCTTGATATGCAGCGCACCGTATTTGGTAAACCGATATCGCTGGACGATAAGATAAGAGTCAGCCTAAGGAACAGGTTTTGAGTATGCGGCTAGCGCGAAGATTACCGAAAAGGCATGACGGACAGGTGCTTATTACCCTGGTAATAGTTATCCCGGCTTTCATCCTTATCGCATCCGCCTACTTTTCGCTTAGCACCTCCGGCTATCGACTGGAAAGACAGGACCAGTTCCGCACTCAGGCCCAGATGGCAGCCGATGCCGGGGCCGACTACTCGGTAGAGCAGCTCAACCAGGATAATAGCTGGGCGGGTACCGGCAGTGAGATAACCCTGCAGTCAGACAGCCAAAAGAAAGTGACCTTTGAGAGCTCTATTACCGACAATAGTTCCTCCAGTAAGACTATCAATGTGATCGGCAGGACATATTTCCCCGCGTCATCATCCACGCCTTCGGCCACAGTCAAGATCAATGTCGACCTAAGGCAGGTTTCTTCGGGGTCATACAGCGTAGTCAGCGGTGAAGGCGGATTGTATATGAGCAATTCCGCCAAGATAGTCGGAGGCGACGTGCTGATAAACGGCGCTATCAGCCTTTCTAATACGGCCCAGATAGGATTAAGCACGAATCCCGTCAGCGTAAGCGTGGCCGACGCCCTCTGCCCGAACCCACCGGACGCCACCTACCCGCGGGTGTGCAATGCGGGCGATAAGGATAATCCTATAACCATTACCAACAGCGGCCACATCTACGGAGACGTCAAAGCCAACCCTCAGACTAACCCCTACCCCTCGAACATCACGAATAACGGGCTTGTGGCGACATCCGGTGTAGCAGCCCAGGCGCTGCCGAACTACGACCGGGCCGGCCAGATAGCGGCTGTCGCGAACACGATATCGGGCGGCTTCTCGTGCAGCAGCGGCAGCCAGGTATGGAACGCAAATACCAAAATAGTTGGCGACGTCAATATCAGCAATAAATGCAAGGTGACAGTAAAGGGTAATATCTGGATAACCGGCAATCTTTCTTTATCGAACTCGGCATCCTTAAT
>CAMLDA010000031.1 GCA_946478715.1 uncultured Candidatus Saccharibacteria bacterium
ACTCCATGCGCTTGGGATAGCAGCGCCGCCTGCGTGCGCTGTTCTTACAATAATATGCGCCGCTTTTGACGTCCTTGTTGATGATTGTTCCCTGGTCCATAGCGTTTCTCCTGATTCCTGAGTTTATAAAAAGAGGGCCTTCATCTGCTGATAGATGCGGCGAACGGCTTTTAAAGTGAGCTGCCGGATAAGATTTGCTAACCGTTCATAGCAGTTCCGTGACCGGTAACTTGTAGTTTGGAGGGACCAGCAGTGACCTGGGTATGCTGCCCTGGCGAGTAGTCTGTGAGGAGGAACCTTGCAGGAGCCCTCACACGGCTGATTTAAATTATAAGCGCTTTAGCCCGCTTGGCAATATGGAATTTTTCACCGAACCGGTATATAAGATAGATGAAGCTTAGGACTAGTTTCACCCCTGTCAACCTCTTGACCTTATAAGCGGACTGTCCTATAATGATAATCGGAATCAATTGGGATTCTGGCCCCGGACAAGCATACAGTGACTTACCGGCGGAAAACCGAAACAGCATTGCCCAAAACTAGGTAGGTCTAATCACACACAACACCTCACCGGCAGACTAAGCAATCGCGCACTAAGGCGAAAGTAAAAAGCAGCAGTCGGCGTAAAGAGGTGTTTTTATATATCTCTACTCGATTGACTAAAATAGTTAAAAATGCTATAATATACACAATTTTCAAGGAGTAAGCGCCTTAGCCTTCTGATGCCAGCCGGGTAAAGCATACCCATCTGACATGAGGGGGATACCTCTCACGGGTGACGGCATCGATATTCGTCGTACGGGGGCAGCAGCCGTCCTGCTGCACGACCTTTCAAAAGTGAGGCTACTTTGCCAACCCCTAGGATCCAGTACAAGAGGACCTGGCTGGGAATCGCCGGAATCGGCACGGCGGCTTTGCTCGCCATCGCCATCTACGGCATTCTCGACCAGCAGTCGAACAAGCCGACGGGCGGCGGACGCGGCAGCGTGATAACGCAGCCGCTGGTCCCCAGCGACCAGGACAGCGTGCGGTCGTGGTTCGGGCCGTGGCATTCCGCCCCGGTCCGCTCCAGCGGAGCTCCTGCTCTGGTGGAGCTTTTGCCCGGCGGCGGCGTTGACGTCTCGTCCTGGACGGCGGATACCGCCGGCTGGACGGATGCCGACCCGCCGCAGATTACCAGCGTCAGCGTGACGGGTCAGACCGTATCGCTGCAGCTGGGAGACATCGCGGTCTACCGGCTCGGCGTCGGTCAGCCGTTCGTCATCAAGGAGCTCCCCCAGCAGGTGTATGCCATCCGGCGTACGCCCAGCGGGTACAGCATCGTCTCGTCATCGGCCGCGCAGGTCCACAAGCTCGGCCACCACCTCAACCAGTAGGAGACAACGGATGTTCTGGTTTGTACACGCGCTCGTCCTGTCGCTGGTCATGGTCGGTCCCGCCACTGCGGTGGCAGCGATCGGCACATCCTTCAAGTCGGTGGAGCGCACCTTGCTCGCCGGCGTCGGGATGTTCGTCTTCTGGACGTTCATGAACTGGTGGATCCTGTACGTCATGGCGCCGATCGTGGGCTTCACGTCCACGTCGTTCTACCAGTCGTACGGGCTGTACTTCCTCGAGCTGATCGTCACCGCGATCGTGCTCGGGATGGCGTCCTACAACGACGAGAAGGATTTCGTCAGCGTCGGCACGGTCATCAACGCGCTCGTCCTGGTCTGCCTGGTCGTCTTTGGCCTCTTCTGGGGTACGGGCGGCCGCATCTGGACCAGCGGGCGGGCGCACACGCTGCGTGACCTCGTGACGGTCAAGTTCGAGAAGCCGGGCGCCTATCCCGACACCGACCCGAACCACATCCTGATGGTGTCGGAACAGATGGCGGACTTCAAGGCGAGCACCGTGCTCGCCAGCAACACGCAGCGCAACGTCGGGACCTACTTCAAGCTCGGCTCCGGCGTGCTGCAGTCGGTCGACCACCACCTCTACTGGCTCTATCTGCTCAAGCCCAACAGCTGGCGGCAGGCGGGCAAGTTCCACGGCCACTCGATCGGCTACGTGGTCGTCGACGCCGAGGACCCCGACGTCCCTGCCCGGCTGAAGCTGGGGTACGAGATGCGGTTCTTCCCCGGTGGGTTCTACGACCACAGCATCGGCCGTCACCTGTACAAGAACGGCTACGCCGGCGCCAAGGTGACGGACATCACGCTCGAAGTCGACGACAGCTGGCGCCCGTACTTCACGGCCGCGTCCGACAGGCTGACGCTGAACTTCAAGCGGATGGTCCCCGGGGCAATGCTGCTCATCGACCCGCAGACCGGAGCGATCAAGAAGTACTCGCTCCACGACATTCCCTCCTGGGTGGATCGGGTCTACTCGGCGGGAACGGTCAAGCAGATGCTGAACTGGTGGGGCGAGTGGGCCCAAGCCAAGCACAGCTTCTGGAACGAGAGCAGCGGCAATCGCTACAAGGTCAATCGCGACCCGGTGCTGGTCTACACGAAGGAAGGCCACCCAGTGTGGCAGGCGATCATGACCAGCTGGAACCACAGCAACGCAGCGGCCTACCTGGCGCTGTTCGACGCCCGGGACAACTCGGCCCGCCTCTACCAGGTTCAAAACCTGACCCTGGAGAACACGGCCGAGCAGACGATCCTGGGCTCGGGCAACAACGTCAAGCGGCTGGAGCCGGTCCATCTGAGCCTGCACAAGATCTACGGGCAGCTCACCTGGGTGGCACCGCTGCTGGCGCCCGGCGGTTCCACGAGCGACTCGGTCCATACCGGGGCGTTCCAAGGCCTGGCCCTCATGCGTGCCGATGACCCGAACGGCAACAACGTGGTCTTCGCCACGAACAAGGACGACGCCCTCAGCAACTACCTGCAGAAGCTCGCGGCGGGCGACCGCAACGTCGCCAACCCGGAGCAGAACAGCAACATCAAGGTGGTCCAGGGGGTCGTGGAGAGGGTCGGCCTGCCGATCGTCCAGAACGGTCAGACCGTGATCAGCTTCATCCTCACGGGTGACCCGAACCACGAGTACCAGGAGGCGCTGACGGCTGACAGCAGCCCTGACCTGAAGTACATCACGGCAGGGGCCAAGGTGCGCTTCACGTTCGTCGACGTCGGCAGCAGCGGTCCCGAGCGGACCGTCAGCAACTTCGACGATCTCAGTCTCCACCTCGGCAAGTAGTAACACATGGCAGTAACCTGCCCCGCTTAACTGAGCCGGTCAGTCAGTAATCCTCGCAAGAGGTCGGCGTTGAGAGCCTCGCCCCCAGTCATGGCAGCATGGCGTTCAGGGGCGGGCGCTCTCCGCCGGTAGTTTCCACGAATGTGTGTTCGTGCTGATGAGCCCGAAAGGGCGAAAAACTACAGATTTACATCAAGCCGCCCGCGGCAGCGCGTCTTCCCGGATGTATTCAATAGGCGTATGGGCGGCAGCGCCGAAAACATGGCCGCGGGTACGGTGCATCCTTTGCCCTATCCCGGTAACCGGATTATGGTGTTCGGCGTAGTCCCCGGTTATATCTACCACCGCCAGATTGCTTTCGTGTATTCCCTGAAGCTGGCCGGTAAGTTCCTGCCGTATAGCTGGCAGGAGCACGCCGTCACGAGACAGCTGGCGGCTTATGCCTCTCATCACGATAACGTCCGCCACAGGCCATTTGGGGCCCCGCCAATGCCGGTCGTACTCTTCGTAGTGCGGATCGTAGACATCCCTATTATCGGTCGCTACGCTTGGCAGAGGATAATCAGGGCTGAACCCTTCATTAATCAGAGTCACCAGCGAATGCAGCTGAGACACCGGCAGGCTGCCATCCAGTAACGGGGTGAGATTGCCAATAGTGTCCTTAAGCTGCGGCTTGCCGTTATAAGTCGAATAAAAAGCTCCCTTGCCGCCGCGGGCTTCCGGGAAATAGTGCCTAAGCATCGCCTCTCCCAGCCTGCCTGCCGTCTGTCTATAGCGATCAGCGTCTTCTTCGCGGCCCACCCTGCTGGATAATTCGCCCATAGCCAGGTAGTTCTCGCGCAGCAGATAATTGAACCAGACATCTATAAACTCGGTATTCTCATGGACCCTTTCCGGCTTCCAGCCGGCCTTATATCCCGCAAGGTTGATCGCCAGGGCGCCGGCGTAATCAATCGCCCGGTTGCGTTTATTGAACAGGCTTCCCATATGTTCGCCCCGGCGCGGCTTCCGCCGCAGCAGAGAGGCCGCCAGTTTCCCGAATTGCCTTTGCAGCTCCTCTGTCTTCCATTCATCGTATTCAGGGCCGGAGTCGCGATTGGCTTCGTGGGGATGCAGCAAAAACACCCGCGGATCGTCCTCGGCCACCTGGCGGTGGCCCATGAGGTGGTCGTAGTAACCCTGTACTACAGGATATATCTGTGCCAGGAACTTATCCGGGTCTATTGCTTGGGCGGGTGAAACCGGCGGCCTTGAGCTTGCTCTGTCATGCAGCTTCAGGACGCTATAGGCGATTATTGGGGTCTGGGTATAATCATTTCCCTCGAAAGGGCTGGTGGACAGGAGGCGCTCGGGGTTTATGGTAAAGCGCTTAGGGGGATGCTTGACGCCGGTAATGAACCCGTCAGCCCTTTGATAATCGCAAAAGGACAGTAGCTGGGCGGCCGACTTCCGGTAGTATCCATATGCGGTCCGTAAATCAGCCGCCACGCAGCCGTCCATGATGTAATTCGAATGATAAAACTTCTCTGCCGGGGGATGGTATGGCGCTTGGTCCACCCCCAGCCGGGCGGCTAGCGCGGCTTCGCTAGCGTCAAGCTGGGCCATAGGATGAGGGCGGCCGGCATACCGGGCCGCATCAAGGCTATACGGCAGTTCCATATCCTAAGGGTATTACTCTTCGGGGTGGATGCCAAGGTTGAGCGTATTAGCTATCTGACGGCTTCTATTCCGGACTTCGCTTATAATTGCATTTGATATGAGAGTTAAATCAAGCGGCCCTGTCCGACTGCTAAAGACAGCCAGCTTCAGAAAGCTGTTCATGGGCCAAGCCGTATCAGGACTGGGAGACTGGGTGGCGACATTCGGCTTCATCGCCTTGGCGTATGACCTGACGCATAACACCAACTACGTGGCCTGGATCCTGATAATCCGGCTGGTGCCGCCGCTGCTGGCGGCGCCCTTCGGAGGCATACTGGCTGACCGGCTGCCGCGTAGGCCGCTGATGATAAGCCTGGATATCGCCCGGGCGGGCCTGATAGCCCTTGTCCCGTTCCTGAACATCTGGCTGATATTCGCGATCGCCTTCGTACATGAGTTTCTGGCGCTCTTTTATTATCCGGCACGGGATTCCGCCCTTCCCGACCTGGTACCAAAAAAAATGCTGGCTGCGGCCAACGGGCTTATCCTGGCCTCTTCATACGGCACTCTGCCTATTGCCGGGGCGATTTTCAGCGCCGTCAGGAACTCCTCTTCGCTGGTGCCGGTCTGGTTTCCTTTCCATCACATAATCAACCAGCGGCCGGTGGCGCTGGTTTTCTTTCTGGACAGCCTGACTTTTCTCTTCTCGGCGGTTATGGTCTACATGATGAGTATCCCTCATCGCGGCGCCGCTAATAAAAACGGCCTGAGGGATGAATTCATGGAAGGCGTCCGTTATATATGGGATAACAGGCCGGTGCGGCTGCTGGCGCTGGGTATCCTGATGGCGATGTTCGGCGGAGGCGTGCTTTTTGCCGTAGGTATCGCTTATGTCAGGGAAACCTTGAACGGGAGCGATTCGACCTTCGGGTGGCTGGCATCGCTATGGGGCGCCGGGATGGCTCTTGGCCTGCTGCTGGTCAGAAAGCTTATAAGCTGGCGCGGCGGGGCCTACGTGTTCGTTGCGTCTGTGGCTTTTTGCGGCGCTTTGCTGATAAGCATGGCCCTGGTTTCCAAAGTATTCCTGGCCTTTGCATTCGCGGTGCCGTTCGGCATGGCTTTTGCGCTGGCGATAACTTTAGCCATGAGCCTGGCGCAGACTTGGTCTGATGAGGCCGTGCGCGGGCGTACTCTTGGCGGGCTGCAGCTGCTTTATCGAGGCGGCCTGGCGGCCGGCGCGCTGATAATGGGGGCGGTCGCCCATGAAGTCCACGCTGTAACGCTGATAATCCGCCTTGATAGCAATCAGCTGAGCATGATTATCAGCGGATTGCTTATAATCGTCTCCGCAGGAGTATCCAGCCGGATGCTCCATCTGCCCAAAAAGAAACTTTCGGCGTGAATGTTTTTCCGCATATGTTAAAATCATAAGGTCTTGATTTTAAACAAACATCTCAACCTTAAATACGCCGCCGGCGCCCTGCACCGCCGCCATCACCTGTCTAACCAGAACACCTTGGAAATCGTTCTTACCCTTTTGTTGGTCAGCGTCATTTACCGCCTGCTGGCTTTTTTGAGCCGCGAAGCACGGTATTAAAATTCATACGCCAGCCCGGTTAATAATCTTATAGCCGGTTTATCTCATATGGGTTAAGGTGGTAATGCTAAAGAAGTGGAGGTTTTATGGCAGCAAGATCCAGCAGCCCAAGGGGCTTCGCGGCCATGTCTAAGGAGCAGGCCGATAGAATCCGCAGTTTAGGCGGTAAAAAAAGCCCGATGAAATTCAAGAAGAATGACGCCCGCACCCGCGCCGCGGGCCGGCTTGGTGGCAGCCGTTCCCGCCGCCCCGCCAGCGACGACTGATAAATCGAGGCCGAGCAGGCCTCTTTTTATTAGTGACCTTCCACCTCTGTTATGTTATGATTTTTTTGATTAGGAACAGCTGGCGGCCCCATCGTCTAGCGGTTAGGACACTGGGTTCTCATCCCAGCAACAGGGGTTCGATTCCCCTTGGGGTCACCAATTGCGCCTAATCATGGTTTATAGCCGACCATCGAGCCGGAGCCGACAAGCGATATCCAGGTCTGGCCGGCGTCCAGTTTCATGGCCGAACCCTGCGAGTCTTTGAAAGCGAGCTGGCCGCTGGTGCCGGTCTTGCTCCAGCTGCCTATAGCTACTCCTCCATCCTGGAAGAAATAGGCCCGGCCGGTGCCGCTGTCTTCGTAGACGCTATGGTGGTTATCGGCGGCCAGACGGTAGCCCATTATCAGGGCGATGACAACTTTCGGATGTAGCCGCACCCCTTTCCTATCCGCAGCACTGGTTAAATCAAGGTGGGGGGCTCCGCCCTCGCTCCTTAAATACG
>CAMLDA010000032.1 GCA_946478715.1 uncultured Candidatus Saccharibacteria bacterium
CCTTGTCGGCTCCAGTTCCGTCGGCTTAGGTACCAGGTGCATCTCGTTCATTTAGAACCCGATTCCCTTAAAGAAGCCCGCCCCGTTAAAGGCCGTCCGCATCAGCAAATAAATCATTACGACGAATAAAAACGCTAAAAGAAATGGTACGGATAGACCCAGCAATACCGAGGCGGTTCGTTTACGTTTACTCATGTTCGCTCCTGATTTTGCCGCCCAAAGTCCGTAATTCTTTCAAAGCTTTCTTAGCCTGCTCCGCGTTCGGGGGTACACCGTGCCAGTGGAAATCGTATTCCATAAAATCGACGCCTCTGCCCGGTACGGTATGGGCGATAATCATCACCGGCTTTTCCACGATGGCTTTGGCCATCTGGCAGGCGTCTATCACGGCTTCGATATCATTACCGTCAATTTCAATAACATGCCAGCCGAAAGACTCCCATTTATCACGGATATTCTCCAGCGGCATCACGACCTCTGTGGGGCCGTCTATCTGTATATTGTTCCTGTCCGTGATGGCGATAATGTTGCTGAGCTTGTACTTGCCGGCCAGCATAGCGGCTTCCCAGATATTACCCTCGTCCTGTTCTCCGTCGCCCATAACCACATAAACCCAACGGTGCATGGCCTTGTCCATCCTTAAAGCCAGCGCCATGCCAACAGCCTGGGAAAGGCCGGAGCCCAGCGGTCCGCTGGTAGTTTCAAGCCCCGGCAGCCGCTGGCGTTCCGGGTGCCCCTGAAGCCGCGAGCCCAGCTGCCGGAGCGTCAGAAGCTCTTTCCGGGAAAAGTAGCCGGCGTTAGCCATCGTGGCGTAGCGCACCGGCACGCAGTGGCCATTGCTGAGCACCAGGATGTCCCTTTCTTCCCAATCAGGATTCTCGGGGTCGTGTTTAAGGATTTTGAAATATAAAGCCGTGAATATGTCGGCCAGCCCAAGGGGCCCTGCGGAGTGCCCGCTGCCGGCATGTTGGAGCATCTTAATAATATCCATCCGGATAGTATTGGCTTTTTTCTGCAGGTCGGTTACCGAATATTCTTTTTGATTTTTGCCCATCTCGCTTTTGATTATATCTTAATTTTTTTAAGTTGTTCCTGTTTCCTGGGCTATGCGGGCCAGGCGCAAATAGGCTTTATGCGGGTCTTCGGCCTGCTGTATGTAGCCGCCCACGTCGAATACGTCCACGCCGCCGAATGCCAGCTGCGAGATATTACGCTCGTTTATGCCTCCGTCCCAGCCGATTTCCAGGTTCGGGTTATGCTGTTTTATCTCTTTTATCTTGTGCAGCAGATCCAGATTGGCGTGTCCGCCGAACTGTCCCAGGCTGCCGCTGAATATCATTACATGGTCTATATAAGATAAGGCCGGAACGATTACGTCAGGCGCGGTCGCCGGCAGCAGGGCTACCCCTACTTTTATATGCAGGCTCTTAAGCCTGTGGGTGATACTGGTGAAGCTGCCGGCAGACTCGGCGTGGACGATAATCATATGCGGACGGTGCTCGAGCAGCTTTTCGATAGCCTGGCTGGGGTTTTTGTACATCAGATGGAAGTCCGCCTTGACTCCGGCCGGCCACCAGGCGTCTTCCGGCCCGACCGTTTTATTAACGGCAAACTCTCCGTCGCTCAGATCGATTTGGATCCGTTCGGCAAAACCGGCTACCTTTTCCATCTGCCGGCGATAGTCATCGGCGGTATCAGCCAGGATAGTCGGGCATACAGCGGCCATAATCAGCCTGCTAATCTATCGAGTTTATCAATCCGCCGCACATGGCGGGATTCCTGGCTGAAAGGTGTTTCAAGCCACAGTTTTATAACTTGTTTCATGTCCCCTACGGAAACGAAACGCGCTGCCAGGCTAAGCATATTAGCGTCGTTATGCTCGCGGCTCAGCCGGACGATTTCGTAGGGACTGCTGCTTACCCGGCCGTTCACGTCAATGATCCGCCCCACGACCGCCGGCCCGTAGAATATGGCGCATCGGACCCCTGTTAACCGGTAGGCCGCCATTGCCTCTCCCTGGCCGCTACCGCCAAGAATTATGCCCCTCTCGCATTCGCCGGCAGCCACCGCCTGGGCCGCTTTGAAGATAAAATCCGGATAATCGTCGTCCAGGTTAAGCGCTGACGGGCCATAGTCCACGCAAGAATGGCCGGCTTCTTCAAGAAACCGTTTAAGGTCCTTCAGCTGTTCAAAGCCTGTGTGGTCAGTTGCCAGCGCAATCTTCATAAGTCTCCTAAAATTCGTGGGGCTGGTCCGGCCCGGCTGAAGTCGGGAAGATTGACGGGGGCGTATCCTGCTGCGGTAAAGTGTCGGCCGGCATTTCCTGGCCCGGTTCGCCCTCTACAGGCTGATGCTGTTCCTCGGTCTGATGTACCGGCACGTTAGATTCCTGGCCCATCGGTTCGGGCGCCGGCAAAGCGTCATCCAGCTTTGGCTCCTCCAGCATCCCTTCTGGTTTGGTTTCATCCTGCGGGCCAGATTGGTCCTGGGCCGGCTGAGGATTCTGATTATTATCAGCCACTTCTTCGCCTCCTTCATTCGCAGCTAAAAGTTTTCCCACATCGGCGGTCAGTTCGACCAGCCGGTTGGAATAACCCCATTCATTATCGTACCAAGCGACGACTTTCAGCAGGTTGCCGCCTACCACATTCGTAAGATTAAGGTCGACTATAGCTGAGTGGCTGTTGCCGATAAAGTCGCTGCTTACCAGCTCTTCTTCGGTAACGTCCAGGATGCCCTGGAAATACGGATCGGCTGCGGCCTTTTTAAAGGCTTCGTTCACCTCTTCTTTGGTAACTGGTCTTTTAGTTACGATAGCGAAGTCGGACAGCGAAACCACTGGTGTAGGCACCCTTACGGATAGCCCCTCAAAGATGCCCTCCAGTGCCGGCAGCGCTTTGGCGGCGGCTATACTTGCGCCGGTTGATGTCGGCACGATATTCTCGGCGGCGTTGCGGGCTTCACGCAGATCTTTGGCCGGCGCGTCCTGCAGGCGCTGGCTGGCGGTATAGCTGTGAACGGTGGTCATCATGGCCTTTTCAATGCCAAAGTTAGACTCGATAATGGACGCGACAGGCGTTATACAGTTAGTGGTGCATGATGCGTTGGAGAATACCTGGTGGTCCGGCTTCATATTCTGTTCGTTAACGCCTATAACGAAAGTATCGTGGTCGTTGTCGTCTTTTTCAGGAGCCGAAAGCACCACCTTTTTGGCCCCGGCGGTTAAATGCTTCTTTAAATCATCGTGTTTAGTGAAGAGCCCGGTGGATTCGATCACCACGTCCACACCAAGATCGCCCCACGGCAGTTCAGCCGGGTCTTTGACCGCTAAGACTTTGATTGGCGTTCCGTTAACGATAACGTTCTCATCGTCAAAGCTGACATCATGCTGATAAGTGCCGTAGTTGCTGTCATGTTTCAGCAGATGCGCCAGGGTTTTGGTATCTGTCAGGTCATTTACCGCCACTATCTCTAAATCAGGCCTCTCAAAAGCTATCTTAAAAGCATTGCGGCCTATACGCCCGAAACCGTTGATTCCTATTTTTGTCTTCATTTTCCCACCTTGTTTAACGTAAGTGTTTTATGTTTTTATTGTACGTTTTGGCCGGTTCTTTAGCAACTAGGATTGATTCTTGTAACGTTCGATGGATTCGGCGATGATTTTCTTAGCGGCCTCGGCATCGCCCCAGCCCTGCACTTTCGCGGCGCCGGGCTTATACAGGTCCTTGTAGTGCGCAAAGTGGTGCTCTAACTGCTCCTTCCAGCGCCCGCCAAGGTCATCAAGGGTTTTGACAGCGTCGTTAGTATGGCGGTCGTCGGCCGGGACCACAACCACTTTGTGATCGATTCCTTTCTCGTCCTCAAAATTCATAATTCCGACAATTCGGGCTTCCAGCCACACGCCGGTTGGTATGGGGTCTTCCGTTACGATCAGGGTGTCCAGCTCGTCTCCGTCCTCGTCCAAAGTCTGGGGTATGAAACCGTAGTTGGTGGGCTTAGCGAAAATTTTCGGCTCCACCCGGTCGAGCATAAAAGCCGCCCGCTTTCGGTCCCATTCGATTTTCATACTGGAGCCTTTAGGGATTTCTACGACGGTATTGACCTCGCCGTTCTGATAATCACCCGGCTCTAGAACTTGATTGAAATCAGCCATTTTTTTCTCCTTATTTACCTGTAATTTTATCAATCGCCTTAAAGAGTGGCAACGGCGGCTTCACTGACTTTCTGAAGGTTTTCCAGGAATTCGCGTATCATCAGCGCCGAAGTCGCCCCCTCGCCGGTCGCACTGGCTATCTGCAGGGTCGAACCGCTGCGGACATCCCCCGCCACAAAGATACCGGGAACATTTGTCATCAGGCGCGTGTCCGACTTTATGAACCTGTGCTCATCCAGCTCTATGCCGCTGCCTTCCAGGAATTTGGTGTTCGGGTCCAGTCCTACGAATACGAACACGCCGTCAGTGGGGAATTCCACCTTCTTGCCGGTCTTTGTATCCGTGCCTATGACTTTGGTCACATGGCCGTTATCGCCAACTATCTCATCGGTGGTAACACCCATATGGACGGTAATCTTGTCTTTATGCTTTTCAAGCTCTTTTATCAGCACGTCGCTGGCGCGCAGCTTGCTTCTGACGAGCATGTCTATATGAGTGGCGAAACGCGTCAGGAACATTCCTTCCTGCACAGCCGAATTGCCGCCGCCCACTACCACCAGCCTTTTATCCCTGTAAAATGCTCCGTCGCAGGTAGCGCAGTAATGCACGCCCCGGGCGTAGAGTTCCTGCTCTCCGGGAACCCCTATCTTGCGGTATTCGCTTCCGGTGGCTATCAGCACCGCCTTCGCCGTGATTTCGCCGCTGGTTGTATCCAGTTTTATAAAATCGCCTTCTTTCTTAAGCCCCATAACTTCGCCCAGCTCAATCTTTGCCCCAAAACGCTCAGCCTGTTTCTGCATGGCTTCTGACAGCTCCAGTCCGGCTATTCCTTCGGCGAATCCGGGGTAGTTATCTACCCAATCAGTCACCGACGCCAGCCCGCCAATCGCGCCTTTTTCAAACAAAAGCGTATCTATATCTTCGCGCGATGTGTATATAGCGGCGCTCAGAGCCGCCGGCCCGGCGCCTACTATCACCAGGTCGTAGTCTTTTTTGTCGAGCTCCATATCAGGCTAAAGCCGGTGCCAGCTGGCCTAGGTTATAACCGACGACCACCTGCCTGGTGTCGTCTTCTTTGGTGATGACCGTTATGGGCACCGTCAGGGCGCCATCACTAAGCTCGTAAGCCTCCTGGTTCCGCTCAGGGTGCTCGTCCAAATTAACCACGCTGTATTTTTGGCCCTTCATGTCCAGAAAGCGCTTGACCATAGCACAATAAGTGCAGGTGTTAGTAGTAAAAATAGTGATGTCTTTGGCCATCTTGTACCCTCTTTAGATGTTAATTTTGATGTCTTTAATTAAGTTTAAATGGTGTAGCGTATTTAGTCAATAACACTATATGTAGTGTTTTTAACCCCAAATATACACAATAGAGGGCTTACTTTACTGCCAGCAGGGTGACATCGAAAACCAGGTCGGAGTTCGGGGGGATACCGCCTACGGACTGGGCGCCGTAGGCGTACTGCGCGGGAATCATTATGCGCCGCGTCCCGCCAACTTTCATACCGGGGATGGCGGCCTGCCAGCCGGGTATGACGCCGCCGTTAAGCTGGGCCGTAAAAGGCTGGCCGGTGTCCAGCGAGCTTTGGAATATAAGGCCGGTGTCCGCTAAGGCGCCGGTATAGGTGGCGGTGACGGTAGAAGTAGGCGTAGCCACGGCTCCTGTACCAACCTTCAAATCTTCGCATTTGACATAGCTGACGTGATTGACGGGCGTGTAGTCCACCAGCGTGGCTCCGGCGTATTTGCCGTCCTTGCCCGGTTTTTGCTTGCTAACGCTCTGTTTGCCGCAGCTTATGTAATCATTTGAGCCGGCCGGGTGCGTATTGGACACAAATGCGTACACGCCTACGCCCAAAGCCGTGACTATGAACAGCAGCGCCAGAAAAACCCAGCCGCCGCGTCTTAAGAATTCTTTCATTTATACCCTCTCTGCTTTTAATTCCTGCTTTGCTTTGGACGCAACCTCATCCAGCAGCTTGTTCGTCTCCTGGGTAGTCAGTGTCCGCTCCGGATGCCATAAAATTATACGCCATGTGGTCTGCTTATGCTTCTTGTCATCCGCTTTCTGGAAGATATCCAGCGGCCGGATATAGAAACCGTAGCCGTGCGGCTCTGATAAGCTCGCTATGTTCTCCGCCATAAAGCCGGCGAGTTCTTGATAGGACAGCTCCGCGGAAGAACGGAGCGTGAAGTCCTGCTCCAGTTCCGGGAAGCGATGCAATGGCTGGTAGGCCACGCCTTTCCCCAAAGCCTGCAGATCCTTTATATGAAGTTCGAAGCCGGCGCAGAACAATGGCAGTTTCAGCGATGACTTAACATCTGTTTTGTATTCGCCGACTCTGCCCAATAGAATATCCTCGGACCAGACTTCGGCAGCTCTGGCCGGTTCATAGTATGTTGGCGATGCCAGCTTTTGGTCCATTTTTAAAATACGGTACTCTACTTTTTCTACCCCGAGCTCGCGTAGCAAGTAGTTACAGATGGCTTTAGCGGCAAAGAAAGGCGCTCCAGCTTTTTTACTCTTTGAACTAATTACAAGGGCCACCCTCTCAAACTCCTTCGGCAGCCTTTCTGCGTCTAGCGCGCCTTTGACATGCCCTTTGCCGATTTCAAAAATCGCAAACTCTTCAAAGCCCGCTTTTATATTCGGATGAACTTTATCCAAAAGACTAGGTATAAGACTCAATCGGTAAAACTGCAGGTTGGGGCTCAGGGCGTTGCGGATATGGTAAGCGTTCTTTGGGTCCTGGCCGGCTTTCTTAAGAAGGTTTTCGTGGACGAAACTATAGGTTAACACTTCGTTGGCTCCGGCTTGCTTAAGTATTGCGCGCAGGCGGCTTTTAAAGGCTATGGCCGGATTCTTTAGCGCCGGAGACAAATCCCTCCCCGGCAGTATA
>CAMLDA010000033.1 GCA_946478715.1 uncultured Candidatus Saccharibacteria bacterium
TCGTATTTGAAATCAAGCGCCAGATAGGATAGCTCATCCGGCTTTGCGGCCCGCACCACCGACATCTTGTATTTATCTGCGTCGGGTATAAATCCGTCATCCAGCTGTTCGTCGACCGTCGGGGCATCGCTGACCAGCCCGGTCTGGGACGCCGGCCACATCATATCCCGCGCTTCCAGCAGCCTTTTTCCAAAGCCCTCGGCTGCCTGGAGCTTCTTGTGGTGGCTGGCGATAATTTCTTTATGCAGCCCAAGGCGGGAATAGCTGGCTTCGTCCACTACGCCCAAGGGCGCTACCGCCGGGCATTTGTTATATTTGAGCTCCTTGACCGGAAAATATGGCGCGTCTTCGCCGCGCGCCTTCCACAGCCGGGCAAGCTCGGCCGGGGGCAGGTCTTTGAATTCATCCGGGTCTATCCGGAGATCGTACATCAGGGCGCCTGATTTATCCGGTTTTTCAGCGGCCATTGCCGCGATAGCCGTCTTTTCAAAATCGCTCGGGTAGCGGCCGCTCGTGTAAACCACCGGCTGCCCGGCGCCGACTAATGGGGCGACCTTGCTCTTGGTACGGTGTGACAGCAGGAAGTCGAACAGTTTTGGCTGCTTGCTTTTTATAAGGCGCGCCACATCTATGGCGGCGTTCACGTCGCTTAGCGCGTCATGGGCGTTCTCGTGCTCAAGCTTGTTGACCGCTGTCAGGTATTCCAGGCGGTTGCTCGGCTTGCCGTCCGGCGCGAACGGCCACTTTATTCCTTCAGGCCTCAAAGCTCTTGTCATCCGCACGACGTCCAGCAGGTCCCAGGTGCTGCAGCCGTTTTTCCAGCTCCACTCGTAAGCATCGTGGAAGTTGCGCCACAGGGTAAAGCGTATAAAGTCATTGTCAAAACGGACGTTGTTATAGCCCACCATGATGGTATCCGGCGAACATACTTGACTTGTTAAGTATTTGCAGAATTCGGCCTCAGTTATGCCGTCGGCCAGCGTCTGCTGAGGCGTAATCCCATGCACTAGCACAGCGTCCGGCTGCGGCAGTATATCCGGCGTGATTTTTATAAGTATGTTGTCGGGTTCGCCTGCCGGCTTTAAATCCATATCCGTCCGCTGGCCGGCAAACTGCATGATACGGTCGGTACGGGCTGAAAAACCGCTGGTTTCAAGGTCGAAGAAATAGAATGTCATAGACCTATATCTCTATTCTGCCGATTTCCGGATCTCCTATCGATACCCGCTGGCCCGGCTGCGCGCCGCGGCGCTGGAGCTCCCGGATGATTCCCTGCCGCCGCATGATATCGCGCATCCGGTCTTCTGCCGCTTCTTCCCCGAAACGGGTGCGGGACGCGAAACGCTCGATATTGCGGCCGGTAACCACATAGGACCCGTCCTCTGAACGGACCACCCAGTCGGCGTCGGTCTCCCTGGCTTTTATGACCGGGATTTCTTCTTTTTTCTCCCGGCTCTTCTCTTTTTTACGGGCTTCGGCCACTTTCTTTGCCAGCAGCCGGAGCAGCTCGTCTACGCCATGGCGGCTGCTGCTGGAAATAGCGCATAGCGGCGTACTCTTTGGTATGACCTTTTTCAGTTCCTTAAGCTTCCGCTCGATATCTTTTTTTGACAGGCCCTCCACTTTGGTCAGGGCCACTACTTCCGGCCGGCGGCTTAAATCCACTTTATAATCCGCAAGCTCCTTGATTATCGTGCGGTAAGCGCCGGCCGCGTCTTCGGTGTACGCGTCAATAAGATGCAGCAGGACGCTGGTGCGCTCCACGTGCCTCAGGAATTCATCTCCCAGCCCCTTCCCCTGGCTGGCGCCCTCAATCAGCCCCGGTATGTCAGCCATCAGCAGACTGGTCTTATTATCTATATCGACTACGCCAAGATTAGGCACAAGAGTCGTGAAGGGATAGTCGGCGATTTCGGGCTTGGCATTGCTTACTACCGATAAAAGAGTGGATTTTCCGGCGTTAGGAAGGCCGATAATGCCTACGTCGGCTATCATCTTCAGCTCAAAAACCACATCAAGCTCATCGCCTTTTTCGCCTTTTTCCGCGATGCGCGGCGCCTGGCGGGTTGAGCTGGTAAAGTGGGCATTGCCGTATCCGCCGCGGCCGCCCTGGGCAAGTACGAACTCCTGCCCATCGTCCGTAAGGTCGGCAATAACGCCGCCGGAGCGGTCAAGCACCTGGGTGCCTATTGGTACGGCTACTTCCAGATTCTGCCCGTTCCTGCCATGCTTGCGGCGTTTGCTTCCGGGCTGGCCGGGGCCGGCCGGCAGAAGCTTCTTATACCGGAAAGCGGCCAGGGTGTTCTGGTTGCGGCTGGCCACTAATACGATATTGCCGCCATGGCCGCCGTCGCCGCCGTCGGGGCCTCCCATGGCGCGGAATTTTTCGTGCCTGAAACTAAGCGCGCCGTCGCCGCCGTCGCCAGCTTTCACTTTCACCTCGACTCTGTCTACGAACATATATCTATAGGTTAGATGGTTTGAGCTGAACGGTAAAGGGTTACGGCTGCCCGCCGCGGCTTCTAATGATAAATGTAGTGTTGGAAAGTGGATGCTGATACCCAGCCGCTATAGCCCACTCTGCCCCACCCGGCCAGGCCGGCCATATCGGAGTACTTAATCATAGTGCCGTCCGGCGATACGTCTTCCACGTAGGCCACGTGGCCCAGGTAGCTCATGCCGTCTGTCTGGGCGATAGCGCCTTTTACAGGCCGGCTGCTGACCGTCCAGCCGCTGAGCCGGGCGTAATCGTCCCATGTGTTGGCATTGCCCCAATTGCTGGGAACGGCGACACGGGTGGCGGCATAGTAGGTGCACCAGCCGAAGGCGTAGCCGTTGCCGCCATAGGTGGCCACGAAAGAACCGTAATAATACGAGCTGTACGATACCACGGGCGCTATTTTACCGTTGGGGATTATTATCTGTTCACCGGGCGTCAAGCCGTGGATCTCGGCATCGTTCACCTCTATGATCTGGCCCTCGTCGGCCGAATACCTGGAGGCCAGCTTGGCCGGAGTATCGCCGCTTTTGACTTTATAAACGATACCGTTGAAAGGCGGGATAACCAGATTAAGATGCGGCGTAAGGCTGTCGCCGTTGATATTGTTCGACCAGCGGATACTGCTGGCGGTGACGCCGAATTTCTTGCTGAGCGAGTCTATGGTATCGCCGGATACTGTGACGTAATGGATGATATCCTGTTTGGACTTTCCGCCGGTGGATATAATCTGGGGTTTCGCCAGCGCACTGGAATCACTGGGAACGACAGCCAGCTCCAGGCTGTCTGAGTCGGCCTGGTTATGTATATCAGTCATTTCCGGCATATCCGCCAGCTGGGCGGCGGTTAAGGCTATTTGGGCCGAAGACAGGGTATCAAGCGGCTTGGTGGCGGATGCCGCCGTGGATACCGCGCTGTTAAGCGTGCTGGCTCTTACGGTCTGGCTGGCCGACCGGTTGGTAAGGACGAACAGCCCTACCATTACCAGCAGCAGCAGATTGCCCCCTATCAGGGCCCATCTAAGCACCCGCCGCCTGGTAGCGCGGTCGTTAAGCCTTTCGGCGGCCGGGGCCGACAAAGCCAGCAAGACCTCGGTAGGCCTGGTCTTATATGGTCTGATTATCGAAAATATCGTTTTACGAATAGAAACTTCTCCAAAGCGCGCCGGTGGCGGCTTACCTGAGTATTATACCAAACCCAGCCCATTCATAAGCCTGTTCAATCTGTTGCAAGCTTATTGACAAAACTTAGGAACATGCTTTGGAACCATACTTTTGGATGTTCTGGTTGTGCTCGTCGATAGTGTGGGCGAAATGGAGGCGGCAGTCGTTGCCGTTAACGAAATACAGGTAATCCGTTTTAGACGGGTTCGCTACGGACTTTAATGCGTCATCCGTCATATTGCTTATCGGACCCGGCGGCAGGCCGTTATGGATGCGGGTGTTGTAGGGCGAATCATGGTTGATGGCGATGGCCGCCGCACGCTCAGGGTTTCCGGCCGGCAAATCAACGCCGTCTTTGACCGCGCCGTAAATCGCGGTCACATCGCTGCCTAGAGCCGAACCTTGCTTGAGCCGCAACAGAAACACTTGGGCGACAGTTGGTTCGTACTGCGGATTACCGGATTCCTTATAAACGATTGAGGCCAGGGTTACGCCTTGATATATATTCAGCCCGTGAGCCGAAAAACCCTCGACAATACCGTGCGTGAGGTGCTTCTGCATCTCCTCCAGGCTTTCCCGGATGATGGTCTGGGCTGGCGTGGCGGCCTCTTTCTGGAATGAATCAGGGTATAAGAAACCTTCTAATGAAGCCCCTGACGGCAGGCTGTCCAGAACCGGCTCGTCAGGATAGGTTGACGGGTCGAAAGCTACATCAAGCTCTCTATCCGAATAGCCGGCCTGCTTGAAGGCTTGGCGTATCTGGACGATAGTTTTCCCCGGCAATATGGTCAGCAGGTCTCGGGCGACCTCTCCTTTTACTATCTTGTCGACAATCTGAGGGGTGCTCATTGACGGGGTAAGGGCATACGTTCCGGCCTGCATCTTGGCGTAAAGCTGCCTCCCCCGCACATATGTTTCGAATGCCGTGGTGCTGCGTATAAGCCCGGCGTTTTTCAAATCAGTAGAGATGTCGTGCAGAGAGCTGCCGCTGACGATAGTGATGTTAACGACCTGCTGCGACGAAGACACGGCCGCCAGGTTGCGGTTATACCAAGCCCGGCCGCCATAAGCTGCACCAACCAGCAGAACCAGGATTACGGCCAGTATCAGCCAGCTTTTACGAACTTGCGGAAGAGACAGCTTTGGTGCTCTCATCTTTAGCACCTTACCCTTTCCTCTTTAGGAGTGTCAAGGAAGTCCTGAAGTATCAAAGCCGCGGCTTCGGCGTCGGCCGGCCCCGGCTGCTTTCGGCCGGATTCCGCCGTTTTGGAAGTCAAAGCCTCGTCCTGGATATAAAATGGCAGGCCGATGTCCTTTTTAGCTTCTGAAATCCAGCTCCTGACATAGCCGGTCTGCGCCGTATCATCGCCTTTAAGGCTGCGCGGCAGGCCCACCACAATTCCCGCCGCGCCTGATTCACGGGCCATAGCCTTAAGCTCGGCTATAGCGGCAGAGGCCCCCACCGTTTTAAGGGGCTCGGCCAAACGGGCCGCGCTGGAACCGCGGGAAATCCCCACGCGCGCGCCGCCCACATCCACGCCGATATATTCTTCCGGAGAATCAGGGCGCACTGTTGGCTGAATTATCTTTGACCTCCTGCAGGATAACGGTCACCTTGCTATCTTTCTTGGGAGCCTTGCTGACCCAGAACGGACTCAGGTTAACATCCACGCTTTTCACTCCCGGCCAATTGCTTATGGCCGCTTGGATATCGCCGGCCTTTTTGCCTTCCGCCAGCTTTTTGACCGCCTTGGTGTCGATTATAGGTACGGCCGTAGTGCTTTCGCTGATACTTAACACGGCGGAGCTGGACGACGGCTGGGTCTGGACGGTCACATTGGCATCGTTCAGAAAATTGCCGTTAAGCTTCTGCTTGGATTTGTCTATCTGGTCTGCCGTCTTATCCTCTATAGCCTGGCTGAGGTCTGATTTTTGGACCGTAAGGACCGTATAGCTGACCTTGATGGTCACGGTGGCGGTGCTGGCCGGCTGGCCCACTGCCGGTGACGCGCTTACTTTGGCGTCGCCAGCCTTAAGGGTTGATGTCAGCACGTACTCTCCCTGGTCCTGCAGTTTCTGGATGAAGGACTTGGTGAAATCATCACCGCTGGTGCCGCCGGTAAGCTTATCTTTGGCGGCATCCACGTCGCTCTGGCTGAGCACCGTGACGATGTTATCCGTCCCGCCGGAAGCAGAACCGTCGGCAGTAACCCCCGACCGCCCGGAAACGCTCGCTCCGCTGATGCTGGTGTTATATTTGGAACCGCCCTGGGTGGCGACGATATCCACGCTGTTGCTTTGACCAAGAACGCCGGTACCGTTTCCGCAGGGCTGGAAGGTCGGATTGAAATGAGCGGTTTGTTGAGTAATGTAAGTCAAACCGTTGGAACTGACACCGGTTCCCGCGGGAACGTCCTGGGGAGATGAACCCGACACGCAAGTAGACATGGTTACGCTGCCGGTGGCCTTAGTGCCGTTATTCTGCTGGCCGGTGGCCGTAACCTGCTGGGTGCCGGTCTGGTCGGTACTTTCCAGTTTGGCCGGTATCAGGCCCTGGGCAGCGTCCAGCGACTTGGTCTTTACGGAAGCGGTAAGGTTAAAGTTCGCCGATACCGGTTCGCTGGTAGTCCGGATAGTTACGGTGGCCTTAGGCAGGACGAATATGGCCATGATTATAAATACGATAAGCGCTAGCAGGGCCAGGCCGCCCAGCCCCAGCATCATTCTGAAGCGGTCAAAGTTGGGAACTTTTACCTTCGAACCTTTGGGCGCCTTTGCCGCGGCGGGCTCCGGCTTGTCCTCTTCGTCGTCCAAATCGATTGTTTCGGGGTTTTCGGCTTCATGCGCCGCTACCAGCGCGCCCACCGGGCGGCTGTAATCGAACTTTGAGGGCACATCCTCGTCCTCAGCGTCTTCAGCGCCGGCTTCTTCTGGTCCCGTACGGGCCGCCGCCCCGGATGCGCCCGGCATCTGCGGCACTTCCGGCAGGCTCTGAAGATTCTTGGCAACATGCAGCCCGGCGGCGCCGGCCAGCGGCAGCAGCGCGTGCTCGTTTGTTATCAGCACTACGTTCTTACCGGCGTCTTCAGCGCTGCGCTTCAGGAGCTTCATATTGACGATGCTCTGTAAGCTGGCGGCCCGCTTTGGCAGCACCAAAGCCACGACTTTCTGGGCTGAATTCTCAACCTTATCAATGATGCCGGTTATCTCATCGTCTACATCCACGTAAACGACGTCTTTGGCGGGTTTGAGGGGTACTTTTGCGCTCATATCAGACCTTTAACATCCTGTTCAGACTGCCGCGGATGCCTTCTTCCGCCGAATCGGCAACCGCCGAATTCAAGGTAGCCAGCCCTACCCGCAGCAAGCCCATGGCTGTTATGTAAG
>CAMLDA010000034.1 GCA_946478715.1 uncultured Candidatus Saccharibacteria bacterium
GAAGAAGTTCGGAGCTATCTTGACGCCAACCACCCAAACCGCCCGTTGATTGAATACATCGGCAAGGAACTAAAGCCTCATTACAAGCTCGGCATCATTTCAAACGCCGGTGCCGACTGGGTGGAAGAAATAATCGGCCGCCGGGCGGCGTCTATGTTCGATGGCATAGTGCTTTCGCATGCGGTCGGCATAGCTAAGCCGGAACCGGCTATTTATCAGATATCACTCGATAACTTAGGCGTAAGTGCCGGCCAGGCCGTATTTGTAGATGATGTGGAGCGATATTGCGAGGGCGCCCGAAGCGTGGGCATGGAAGCGATTAGGTACCGGGGCTTTAGCAGGATGAAAACCGAGCTTGAAAGTATTATCGCCGGCCGTATCTGATAATAAGGCGGCGGGTAACGCGGCAGGCATCAATCATGGTTCTTTGCTCCAGCTGTAAGGTGGCTGCCAGGGCGCTTGAGGGAACTCGGACAACCAGGACATCCCGTTCCACTTTTACCGTGCTGGGGCTTTTATAGCGCCGCTCTATGAATTCCTTGACGGCAGCTACTTCGTCCGGCGGGGTAAAATCGCGTTTTCCCAGTATTTCCTGTAAAGAATCCATCCCTTGAGTATATCGGAACGCCGCTATTGCAAAGACAATTTTTTGGGCGTAACGTTAGGCATAAGCACTTAAAGATACAAATGGCGATAACGGAATTCGAATCAGGGGCCGAGCCAGGTAATTCTTCAGAGAATCATGCCGCCCTGCATATCGTACCTTCCTCCCCCGCGCTCGGGGAGACCGTACAGATAACTCCGGTGGAAGAAAGCGTGCCCGCTCTGCGCCCGGTAGAGCCATTTGAGGACTTCAAGACTTACCTCCACGGCCTGATACGCGAAGGCGATTATGACCACAAGAGCCTTGAGGAGCTGGTCGAAATAAAGGGCGATATCCAAGAAGTAAGGGAGGCATTAACCGCCAGATACGCCGAGCTGGCTAGGCTGGAGGCCGTCCTGCAAAGGGAGATGACCTGGACCAACGGGTATCTGATTGATATCAACAAGGCTATCCAGGCTAAACAGCAGCCCTGATAAGAATAGCCCAGTATAATTAGTTCATGCCCGAACTTCCGGAGGTAGAAACCATCCGAGCCGGCCTGGCCAAACTATTGCCGGGGAGGACCGTAAAAGACGTCCGGTACGACTGGGATAAATCATTCCCTAACGCGCCGTCCGATGTCGCCAGGTTTTTAGTGGGGGCCAAAATCCAAAAGGTCCGGCGCCGGGCCAAAGTACTTATAATCGAACTGGACAGCGGCTGGGCGCTGATAATCCATCTAAAGATGACCGGCCAGCTGGTGTTCGTGGGCAGCGGCGAGCGCTTCGGGGCGGGGCATCCAGGCAAGGAGCTGGTTGCCGAACTGCCTGCCAGGTCTACCCGCGTTACCTTGGAATTTACCGATGGCAGCAAACTTTTCTTTAACGACCAGCGCAAATTCGGCTGGATGCGCCTGCTGCCGGCCATAGAGATCCCGGAAATCGATTTCTTCAAAAAGGTCGGCCCGGAACCTTTGGACGATGATTTCACGGTGGACCTGTTCATCCAGCGCCTTATGCGGCGTAAAAACAGCAATATCAAATCCGTTCTGCTGGACCAGACAGTAGTTGCCGGCGTAGGTAATATATATGCCGATGAATCTCTCTGGGGAGCCAAAATCCACCCAGCAACTCTGGTCAGCCAGGTGCCCAAGGCCAAACTGGTGCTGCTGTATAATTCCTTGCTTGACGTCCTGAATCTAAGCATTGCCAAAGGCGGCAGCACGGACCGCAATTACGTGGACGCCCAGGGTAAAAAGGGAAGCTACCTAAGCTTCGCTAACGTCTTCAGAAAACAGGGCCAGCCGTGTCCGCGCTGCGGTACGCCTATAGAAAAGATCCGGGTGGCCGGCCGCGGCACGCACATCTGCCCTAAAGAGCAGAAACTGCCTAAGTAGCTATTTTTTCCAGTCGCCGGCGTTTACCCGGTTGCGGCCTTTTCTGTGCCAGTCATGCGGGTTTGATCTTGGCAAGGCATCAAAAAGGTCTTTAGCGGTCTTAGTGTAAAACTTAGTATCACGAATATATTTACGGTGCTTTCCTAGGTCTTTATAACTGGGATTGCCTTTAGCGGCCAGCTCCCTAAGCTCAAAATCAATTTCCAGGTTATCGGCGTCTTTAACAATCTTTGCTTCTATGGATTCCCGCTCTTCGTACTCCCGCCATACTTCCAGGAATTCTTTTTCAAGAACCGTATTCTTAAGAATGTCCCTTATAGCGAGCTCCTCTTTCCTTTCGACGTACTGCCGCGATATATAATCCACATCTCCTGTACGGCTCTCCGTAATATCATGCACCAGAGCCATCTTTATTATCTTTGCCGTGTCTCCTTTTTTCTCTCTTCCGGCTATCACCAGGGCAGTCCAAAGGACGCGAAAATGGTGTTCGGCAACGTTATCAAAGTCGATATTCAAGAAGCGGCTCCAATGCCGGCGGATGTTCCGCAGAGCCGATACCTCAAACAGGAATTGCATGTCCCGCTCCATACTCATGATTCCTTGATGATATCATGTCTGCATGGTCATCACCTTGACGGGGAGTAACTATTATTTATTAAAGCGGCGGCTGGATGAATTGGTCGCCGGATTCGTGAAAGAGCACGGTGAGCTGGCACTGGAGCGGATAGACGCCGAAGATGCCCGGCCGCGGGCCGTTTTAGACGCTGTGCAAAGCCTGCCATTTTTGGCGTCCCGCAAAATGGTGGTGGTCCGCGGCGCCGGTTCTAATAAAGAAATAAGCGGACAGATTGAACAAATAATTGATTCGGCGGGCGACAGCACGGACGTGATTATCTACGAACCGGCAGCCGATAAAAGAAGTAGCTATTTCAAGGTGTTAAAGTCTAGGACACAGCTGGAGGAATTCGGCCAGGCGGATGCCCGGGCACTGGCCGGCTGGCTGGTCCAGGAGACCCAGAATCTGGGCGGCCGCCTGAGTTTAGCCGATGCCAATTACCTGGTAGAAAGGGTGGGCGCGGACCAGCAGCAGCTGGCCGGCGAGCTGGAAAAACTTGTCATTTATGAGCCCGGGATTAGCCGCGAAAATATTGACCTTCTGACCGAAAAGACGCCGCAAAGCAAGGTCTTCGACCTGCTGGACGCAGCCTTTGGCGGGAATAAGAAAAAGGCTCTGCAGCTTTACGAGGAGCAGCGCGCCCAGAAAGTCGAACCGCAGGCGATAATCGCCATGATAGCCTGGCAGCTTAAACTGTTGGCCTTGGCGAAATTAGGGGAAGGCAAGTCCGCCCAGCAGATAAGCCAGGACGGCGGGGTCCGCCCGTGGCCCGTCCAGAAGGCGCAGAGCCTGGCCCGCAAAATCGACGCCGGACGCCTGCGGGAAATGGCCGCTGAAGCCGTGGCTATAGACGATAAGAGCAAAACCAGCCGCATAGACTTAGACGAAGCCCTGAAAACCTACATAATAACCCTTTAAATGAAGCGGGGCTCCGCCGCCCGGAGGCGGCAGGAGCCCGTGTGCTTCAGTCGCGCCGGGTGAAAGCCCGCGCCCGGCCGATCCTGGGGATGCTGACCAGCGCCGAGCCCACCAGGACGACCATCGAGAGCCAGAAGAGCCCGGACCAGCGGTCGGAGCTGATGCCCGGCCCGGTCGTGTGGGTGCGGTAGCCGCTGTACGCCGTGAAGGCGATCAGCGCCGCGAAGAGCAGGACCTTCTTGATGCGGGTCTTCTTGTGCGAAGTCCTCACCGGATTTGGTTCCTTCCCTCGATTTGACTGAAGAAGCGCCCCTGGTTAAACGCCTGTCGAGCGCGCCTATCAGAGACGTAGGTATTATAACACAAAAACTCCATAAATACAATATCCTACAGGGGTAGGTAAGGTATTATGGAGTTATTTGGCGGACTTTTTAGGAGCTGATTTCTTGGCGGCAGGCTTCTTTACCGGGGCTTTCGCGGCCGGTTTCTTAGCGGGCGCCGCTTTCTTGGCGGCAGCTTTCACCGGTTTGGCGCCGGCGGCCTTAGCCTTAGCGGCCAGAGCAGCCTTTTGGCGTGCAGCTTTGTTCTTGTGAATAACATTCTTCTTGGCCGCGGTATCGATGGCGCTGACGGCTTCCGCCTGGGCTTTCTGGACCTCGGCGGCCTTGCCGCTATCCAGGGCTTTAGTAAAGGCTTTTAGGGCCTCGCGCAGGGTGCGCTTGGTGCGCACGTTGCGGGCCCGGGCCTTGGCGGCTACTTTGACTCGTTTCTTGGCTGATTTGATTATTGGCATAAATTACTCTTTAAATTCAGATACAATCAAAAACTATACCTAACAGGGGAGGCTTTGTCAAAAAAAGTATTGCGCTTAAGTTACCGCAGTGCTAATCTGGGGCTAAGAAGTTAGCTAACAAAAACCTTCTAAACAAAAAACAAAATGGATCCGGCAGCAGCCAAACAACAGATAGCTGAGCGCGTTAAACAGGCTGGGAATTTCCTGGTGACAGTTAACGCCAACCCGACAGTCGACCAGCTGGCGGCCTGTATCGGATTGACTTTGCTTCTGAACAAGATGGGCAAGCATGCCACGGCCGTATTTTCCGGGAAAGTGCCGAATGTACTGGAATTTCTGGAACCCCAGAAAACCCTCCAGAAGAATACCGATGCTCTGCGCGACTTTATAATCTCGCTTGATAAGAACAAGGCTGACAAGCTGCGCTATAAGGTGGAAGACGATGTGGTCAAAATCTTCATCACGCCTTACCGCACCAGTATTACGGCCAGGGACCTGGTATTCAGCGAGGGAGACTTTAACGTTGAAGTCGTTCTGGCACTGGGGGTGACCCAGCGCGGCCAGCTGGACAAAGCTATCACGGCTCATGGCCGGATACTGCATGACGCCACCGTCATATCACTGAACTGGGGCGCCGCCAAGCCGGGCGACGTGGGCCAGATAAACTGGACCGAACCTACGGCCAGCAGCCTGAGCGAAATGCTCGTAAGTATCAGCGAAGCCTTAGGCCCCGGCCTGATTGACCAGCAGATAGCCACGGCTTTCCTGACGGGTATAGTTTCCGAAACCCAAAGATTCAGCAACAAAAAGACATCGCCGAAAGTGATGACCATGAGCGCCCAGCTGATGGCCGCCGGTGCCAACCAGCAGCTGATAATCAGCAAGCTGGAACCGCCCGAGCCTCCGGCCGAACCGCCGAAGACTCCCAATAAAAAGCCGCCTCCTCCCCGTCCAAAACCAGAGGGAATAATGGATGTGCCGCATCACGAAGATGCCCAGCCCGAAGAAAGCATAGACCTTGGTACTACAGAGATACGTATAGATGAACAGGGGAACCTTAAGAGCGGGCTGGCCGAAATGGCCGCGCCGGCGCCTATGCCGCAAGAGGCGCCATCGCCGCCGCCGGAGACGCATCTTCCGCTGCCCCCGATATCGCCGGCCATGCCGGCGCTGGACCATGATTCTTCCAGCCCTATCCAAACCGAACCATACAAAGCTCCCGTAGCCGCCCCTCCCAAGCCGATTGACCCGCAGCTGAACCACCACGCGTTTATGAGCCAGGCCCCACCTGCCGGCGCGGCCCCGGAAGGCGAAGAAGCCTGGACCGGCTCCAGCTTAGACCCGGCGGATCCCTATGGGATGCCGGGCGCGCCTTTAGGGCAGGGGCAGCCTCCCGCCGACGAGGTTTTTCACACCAAAGACATCCAGCCTCCCGCCGACGTATCGGTCATCCCGGATTCGCTTGACCAGGCCCGCGGCGCCGTCCAGAGTGCCCTAGCTGCCGCGCCTTATGATCCGCTGGCCGAAGGACCGATACAGGCCCTTAACGCCCAGCCGCTGCAGCCGGCGCCAGACGTCCATACCCTGAATCTTCCCGCCGACCCATCCGCCGCCCAGCCGCCGGAAAACTCCCCATCGGACAGTGTGGCGCCGCCGCCGGTCCCGCCGCCCCTGATGGCCACTCCCGGTTCAGTCCCTCTGGCCCCTCCGCCCCGTCAATAGCTTCTTGGGTTTAAAACCTGTAATCTAGCCTTCATGGATGGAATTCTGCTGATTGATAAGCCGGAGGGCTGGACTTCGCATGACGTCGTTGCAAAGGTCCGGAATATCCTGAAAAGCCAAGCCGGCCATAAGGTGAAAGTAGGCCATACCGGTACGCTTGACCCTATGGCTACCGGGTTATTAGTGCTGGTGGTCGGCGGCTATACCAAAAGGGCTGGTGAGTTCAGCAAACTGGATAAGGTTTATGAAGCCGAATTAACGCTGGGCGCTGTGAGTACGACCGGAGACAGAGAGGGCGAAATCACCCAAAAATCAGATGAAAGGCCGGACTTGGGCCAGATTGAAGAGATTCTTGCCAGGTTTACCGGCAAAATCCAGCAGACCCCGCATGCTTACAGCGCGGTTAAGGTGGCCGGGAAAAGAGCATATGAGGTCGCCAGGAAAGGCGGGGAAGTCAAACTGGAACCGCGGGAGGTAACCATATACGAGACAACAGACGTAAAGTACAGCTATCCTAAGCTATCGTTTACGGCTAAAGTCTCGTCCGGCACCTACATACGCTCTTTAGCCGAAGATATCGGCGAAGTTTTGGGTACGGGCGCCTATCTGTCAAAGCTCCGCCGCACAGAAGTGGGAGGGTCCCACATCCAAGATGCTCTAACGGTTGAAAAATTAGCAGGGGCGGAAGCGGCTATTCTATTGCAAAAATAGTTAAAGTATGGTAATATAGTAATCGCACGACAAAA
>CAMLDA010000035.1 GCA_946478715.1 uncultured Candidatus Saccharibacteria bacterium
CCAAACTCTTATCACTGCTGAACTACCTTTCAAGAAAGATAGGCGAGAAGAATGGCGAAGGCATAAAAATGCCGGTACCGTTAACCTCTAAGGAAATCGCTGATATGTGCGGCCTTACCCGGGAAACGGCTTCGCTGCAGCTTATAAGGCTTAGAAAAGAAGGTGTGGTTTCGGGCCGGCGTTTCCTATGCGTTAACGAAAGTAGGCTCAAGAAATTTTTCCAGGCGTGACTGTATGGCCTTAGGATGCCTGTAATAACCTGAAGGCCATTAAATGGCGGTACTGGAAATACTCGCCGGAACAGGTAATCAGGCTGAGGCCGGCCGGCATCCGGGCCATCTTATCAACAATGCCTATTTTCTGGGGCGATATATCAGTACTGCCTGTGAATGCGTATTTAAAAACGTGCCCATCAGAAGTGTATACGTAGGCTGCGGCTCCAGGTTTCAGATTAACCAAAGGGCCGAATATCCCTCGGGTATCATGCCCGTAAATCAGGCTCTGGCCCCGGGTATTATTTATCAAGGGCGTCTCGGCGGCATAGTTCGCGGTCGATGGCGATACCGGCCACGATTTGATGGAAGGGGAATAATGCTGGGTGACAACCGCTAAATCGATACTTAGACTGGGGATGATTATCTTGGAAGGGGGGCCTTCAAGAGGTGAGTCGGGTCTAGGGTGGGAGCCAAGTATCATTTCGGCGGCTTTGGCATCGGTGGCCGCCCGGTTATGGTCCAGCACGCTCCCGGCTACAGGTATCATAAGCACTGCGGCAGCTATCACCAATGGCATGAGCCTCCACTTCAAAGCTAGCAGCTGCCGCACGTCGCACCCCCGCTCACAGTTACCTTAATTTCGGCATTATCGCGAAGCGCCAGTAAACGCCGCTGGCGAGTATGGCCAGAATAGTTACCGCTATCCAAGGATCCAGTCCTTGCTGCATGCCGGTGTTGGGAAGCTGAGCTCCGCCTAAGCCGCCAAGACTGGCCGTAGTAAAGGCCGCGCCCAATACTTGGCCGGCGCCTTTACCTCCAGTTGCCGGAACAGTGCCGCCCTGACCTCCTCCCTGGCCGCCGCTGTTAATTGAGACCTCGATGGCAGAACTATTGTTGTTGGTGGCATTACCGCTGGTGGCGGAGCCGCCGGTAGTATTGTCAGCTACTTTTGCGTTGCCGGTCGAAGCGGACTGATGGTTGTAGCTGCTGACATTTACATCATTGTTATTATTTATTTTTGTGTAGTTCGAATAGCTTGAGCTTATCGGAGAATTAGGCCCGGAAGTACTCATAGAGCCTAGCCCTCCTAATCCGCTGACCGCCAAGGGATTACTAATAGCAACCGAAGTCTTGGCAGTGCTGTTGTTGGTGGCATTACCGCTGGTGGCGGAGCCGCCGGCAGTGTTATGCGACACTGTGGCATTACCGCTGGTGGCGGTCTGGCAATTCGAACTCGTGACCGAGATGTCGTTATCATTACTGATACTCTCCCGGTTTGACCAACTGGCGGTTATCCCGCTGTTGGGGCCTTTGGTCGATACATTTGAATCAGCTAGGCTTAATGGAGCGGATACCGTGAAGACGGTGGCTGCAAAACCAATAGCCGTCGCCGATTTGGCGATGTGCTTTAACATACGATTCTCCTCTCATCGTTGTTAGGTTCTGCACCCCTGCCTTCTATTCAAAAGAAGTTACTTAAATACTAAACCGGCCAGGTATATTTTTCTGTAAACAATCGCACAATAATTCCCGCCTGCGCTCAAGGCCTTCTCTGTTAAAATTAGATTTACGCGCCCGTAGCTCAGCGGATCAGAGCGCTTGTCTTCGGAACAAGAGGTCGTAGGTTCGAATCCTACCGGGCGTACCAAGCATAAGCGTAATGATGTTAGTATTCGTTTATGAATGTTTTAGTGAAAATAGCCCGCTCAATAATAGTTATCTTGAATGTCGGCCTTAGCATTTTGCTTGCTTTTGCAGCTAGCGACCAAAGCCGAACACATAGTGCCTTTTTAGACTCAAAGCCTTCTAACACTAAACTCGTTTTACTGGCACTAAGTCTGCTTATTATTTCATTATTAGTTATTTATTTTTTGACTATTGGCTGGAAGAAAATTAATAAAAAGTTAGTCTTAATTGTTTCCCCAATTATTACGCTAGGATTAGGCTTGGTATTTATTGAAGTGCTAGCATTGAATTAGTTCGAAGTACGTCCACTAGGGGGTACCACGCATAAGCGTGATAAACTACTTTCATGAATTTTAGGCCACAATTTCTGGGCCTGTTATTGGCAATAATTATCGCTCCAGCTGTTTTATTATTAGCGCCTGAGTTATCAAGTTCTCGTTTACTGCCGGCATCTTTAATAGAAGCTGCAGGAATATGTCTTATTGCAACCGGTATTTATAAAAAATCAAAGAGCTCCGTTAAAGCAGCAGGGTACTCATTATCTATAGGATTAGCGGCCGTAATTTTGTCAATTCTTGTTTTCGTAGGTCTGCTTATTCTGGCTATATCTGCAATATAAAAAGTTCGAAGTACGTCCGTCAGGGGGTACCAGATTACAACTTACCGCGGCCGCCTTTTTGCCACTCGCCATTATTAAAGAATGAGGAAAATAAATCTTCACTGAGCGAAAGATATATCCCGTCAAGCTCTTCGGGCGTAGGGTCAGAATCCCTGAAATGTACCAGAGGAAAATCGCTTATAACACATAGCGGCGTCTGCTCCGCTCCTTCTCCCATAGCCAGGGTCGCGGCGGCCGCAAGCCCTTCAATAATGTTTGCCTGTTCAAGCTGGAATTCCCGCCCGAATAAATCTCTCGTATGGCGGTAGTCATTAACTGGCACGAAACCGCTGTACGCCAGGCAGGTGCCGACTGCTCCTAAGCGCATCGGCAGGGAAGTGCTGTCCGTGATAATCACTCCAAGATTCTTAAGGCCGTGTCGGGCTTGCAGGTGCCGGCGCGCCCGGTTGGCAGATTCTTGTACGTCGTCTGGCAGAAGGACAAAGTTACCTCCTCCGTTAGATTCGTCAATGCCGCTTGAGCCCAGTATCGTTTTACGGGCAATCGTAAAATGATGCCGGTAGCGGTTGTGCTCGGCAGGAAAGTAAAACTCCGCTTCGCTTTTTACAAGCTTCTCCTTATCGCTATCCAGTGCCGCCACCCGGCCTTCGCACAGCGAAACCACCTTTGAAGTGATAGCTATGATTGAATTTTCTTCCAAAGCCTTAAGATTATCATCTAAAAATTTCTCCAGGTCTTTCTGGCCCGGGAGGACCCTTGGGGTCTTTATGGGATTTACAATCATGCGTTTATTATATGGCTGCCGAGATAAAACAGATATAATGATAATCAGGAAAGAAATTATAAATAAATATGGTGGGCACCCCAAATCAGATGCAGCCTCAGCCTGCGCCTCCCCCGCAGCCGCGCAGGGGAGGGCTCAGGATCCGAGCAAAGTTTATCCTGATGATAAGCGCGGTCCTGGTAGTGGTTTTCGGATTGCTTGGAGCGCTTCTGGTCCGGAATCTGAAAGGCGGCCATCAGGAGATGATCGTATTCGGGCTGATGCTGATGGGGCTGATAGCCTGCGCGGTAACCGCGTATGTCTTTCTGGGATACTTCATCCTCAAGCCTCTTAGCCGGCTGGCCGAGGCTTCAGAGGCATTGGTGCAGGGGAACTTCAGCCTTGACGGGCTGGACAACAGGTCCGATGAGATAGGAGAGCTGGCCAGAAGCATTAATATCACCGCTTCCTCGCTAAAAATGAACATAACCAAACTTAAAGGCCTGGATTCACAGAAGGATGAGTTCATTAAAATAGTGTCGCACAACCTAAGGACGCCGCTGACTATCATCCAAAGCAATGCCGCGTTCCTGGACAGTAACCAGATGACCCCGATAATGAAGAAAATGGTCCAGGGCATCGAAGACAGCGCCCGGCGTCTGAATCTGTTTTCCGAGCAGATACTGACCATAACGGATTTTGAGTCCGGCAAAAAAGGCAATGCTTTCATGGCTTCTACGACCCTGAACGAGATGCTGGGCGGCCTGAGCCGCGAGTACGAAGAAATGGCCAAGGCGAAGAACATTAACTTTAAGACCGATATCCAAAACGGTGACACAAAGTTCTTGAGCAGCCAGTTCCTAATGGCCCAGGCCATCCGCAATCTGCTCGATAATTCCCTGAAATTCACTCCCGAGCAGGGTACGGTGGAGCTGACCGCTTCGGTGACCGACAAGATATCAATCCAGGTCAAAGATACCGGCATAGGCATAAAGCCGGAAGAAGTGCCGAAACTGTTTACCAAGTTCCATCGCGCCAGCGATACCATGGTCTACGATTACGAGGGTACCGGCATCGGCCTTTACGTGACGAAGCTTATAATAGACGGGCAAAAAGGGACTATCAAAGCAGACAGTAAGCTGGGCGAGGGAACCACCTTCAATATAGAGCTGCCGTACTTTCCGCCGGAGCAGCCCCGGACGGAAGAACAGCTGTCTTCTCGGTAACCACGGTATCAAGCGGTATATCATGGGGCTGGCGGGGCAGCCCGCCATCTATGTACCCGCTATGAAAGCACGCCCCCACCTTGTAAGCCTGCGGCTGGCCGGCCAAGAACCTGTCATAAAAACCGCCTCCCCAGCCTAACCGGTAATTATCCTTATCGAAGGCCAGGCATGGTACCAGTATCAGGTCGAATTGGGCGGTTGGGAGCTTTTGCTTTTTTGACTGCCCTAAAAGGGTGATATCAGTATCGGGGAACTTATATTTCACGGCTTCCAGAAGGGGATTTATATCCACCTCTTTTAATCTGGGAATCGCGGCGTAGGCGCAGATTTTTTTAACCTTGTTCCAACCGACTTCCAGAAATATCCCCCGGCATATTTTCAAGCTGTATGCTTCAATATCATCGGATGCCATAGCCAGCCTTATGGCCTTATATTTTTCTCTTAGCTCCGGCTTAGTCACATACCAAGTATATCGCTAAGCGGGGAGCCAGGCGGGCCCTAGTAAACGTTATTGAAATCAAAAATACGGCAATATGATAGCATTAACATAAGTTATGCCAGAACAAAAAGTTAAACAAAGTTTTATTGCATCGGTTATATTAACTGTTCTTGCACTTATAATAAATGTATGGGAACAGGCTACCACTGGGCAGGTTAATGGCTCTATCCAATGGGCTGTGCTCCCTACTGCTGGTGTAGCGATGCTCTTTACCTACATCATCGCAAAATACGCTTCTAGAAAAGGAGCAGATACAAAATGGGTAGGCAGATCATTGTTACTCATGATTGCCTTATCATTAATTATAATCCAGGTATCCACACGTATGTGGGGCTTTGCACCCCAGGGCTGGACATTTTAATAAGAAAAAGAACTACCGCAGGGAGTCATGTGTTTATGCATGGAGGGCCCACAGGGACTCGAACCCTGGACACGCGGCTTAAGAGGCCGCTGCTCTAACCAACTGAGCTATGGGCCCGCGCTTGGGGTCGGAACATACAAACTTTAGCAAACTACCTCTGTTTTTACAAGATTTTAGAGTACAATTACCAGGTATGAAATTGCTCAACGGCGCGGAACTGGCGGGATATATAAAAGAACGCCATGCCAAGCAAGTAAGGTCGCTTAAAGGACGGAAGATATATCCTAGGCTGGCCATCGTCCAGACAAAAGACGACCCAGTGATTGATACCTATGTATCCCTTAAGCGGAGGTATGGCGCCGATATCGGCGTGGACGTGGAGCTCCATAAGGTAAAGCAGGCGGAGGCGGCAAGTGTTCTTGAGAAGCTGAATCAGGACAGCCTAGTGCATGGAATAATCGTACAGCTGCCGCTGTCCGACCCCTCCCAGACCGATGAAATTGTTAATCAGGTCTCTCCAGCTAAGGATGTGGATTCGCTGGGCTCGGGTTCTGAATTCACCCCCGCCACGCCAATGGCGATACTCTGGCTGCTGTCAGGATACAATATCGGGCTGGCCGGTCTGAGCATATTACTGATAGGCCGCGGCAAATTGGTCGGGGGACCGCTGGAAAAGATACTTAAAGATTCCGGCTATAAGGTGGAAGTTATTGATAGGGAAGTGCCTGACTTGAAAGATTATACGCTGGATGCGGACATAATCATCACGGCCACCGGCAGTCCGGCCATACTTTACTCGGATATGATTAAAAAGGGCGCCGTGGTGGTTGATGCCGGCGTCGCAAGCGAACATGGCAAAACGGTGGGAGACCTGGCGCCGGAAGTATATGAGCGGGACGACCTGACGCTTACTCCAGGGAAAGGCGGCGTCGGGCCGCTGACAGTCTGCGCCCTGTTTGAAAATGTCATAAGGGCGGCGCAAAATGAAGCGCGTTAAAGTTGGCGTATTCGACAGCGGGGTCGGAGCCCGGCACGTAATTAATTCTATCCTCGCAGAACTGCCGGATTTGGAAATCATGTACAAGGACGATAAAAAACATGTTCCTTATGGCAGCCGTTCGATCCAAGAAATACACGGTTTTGTGCGGCCGATATTCCAGCAGTTCATAGACGGGGGCTGCCAAGTCATAGTGGTGGCCTGCAACACAGTGACCACTAATCTTATTTCAGAGCTGCGCCAGGAATTTGATATCCCTATGGTTGGGATGGAACCGGCCGTTAAGCCGGCCGCC
>CAMLDA010000036.1 GCA_946478715.1 uncultured Candidatus Saccharibacteria bacterium
AAACAGGACGGGCATATCGATTTTAATGAGCCGGCCGAAGACATTGAGCGGAAAGTCCGGGCATTCTTAGGCTTTCCTAAGACGCGCGCAGAGGTCCATGGCCGAGATATAGTCATCACCAGATCCCGGGTGGCTGAAAGCCCGGAAGACGGCGGCTTAGTCGTCAAATGCAGCCCTGGTTATCTGGAAATCTTAGAACTTATCGCTCCCAGCGGCCGCACCATGGGCGGAGCTGAATTCCTGCGCGGCTACAAAAGATAGTCAGGCTTGAGGCTGGCCGGGGTCGGCCGGAGGCATTGTCTGAGGCTGGTCGGGCGGAGTCTGCTGGCCGCCCATATCGACCATGGTAGCCTGCAGGATGGCCGATGCCTGCTGTTTGATTTCGGCTTTTAGCTTTTCCAGTTCGTCTGCTACCACCTGTTTATAATCCGGGAAGTTGGTCTCCAGCCATTTTAAGGCGCCGGCCTCATCGTTCCGGTCTATGAAACCTTCGAATTCATCTAATTGGGCGTCGGTCATCTGCTCGGCCAGCTTCATCCCCACGCGCAGTTCCAAAGTCTCGTAGATATGCGCCAGCATCTTGTTCTTTTCGGCGGCCGGCAGTTCGCCCAGGCCCAGCTCGCGCAGCAGATTGTCATCCAGTTGAAACATATTTTTTATCCCTTATGCTTTGAATTTTATCTGAGTGGTAACCTTTCGCCAAATAATTATGGCTCAAGCGGCCAGCGGCGGCGACTCCACCCTTTCTTCCTCTTTATCTTCCGTATCTGCCGGCAACTCGGTTTCCGAGGGGCCTAACAGCCAGATACTGAAAACCGCTGTATAGCCTGCCGCCCGGCCGATCAGCCGGCGGCGGTACTGGCGGGCTTTCTCACCGGCTTTTTCGCCTATCACCTGGCTTGTCAGAGCGGTAGTGACCGCTGATTCTTTGGCGGCATCAGCCACTGCAGATGTCCCGTTTGCTACGGCGCCGGCGGCTTTCTCGCCAAGGACCTGGCCGGTCAATACGGCGCTTACAGCTGCTTCTTTGGCGGCATCAGCCGCTTTTTCACCAATCACCTGGCCCATCATCAGCGATGTGCCTAAAGCTTCTTTGGCGGCGCCGGCTACATAGCCGGCCCTGGCCATAGCCTCGGCCGCCATCGGTTCCAGCGCGTCTTTGGCCGCGGATTTTACGGCGCTTCCCAGCTGCTTAAGCTCCTCCCGGACCGCTTTGAATTTCCCGCTGAAGCGCTTTTGGGCCTCGTCCCGGGAGGTTGGCGCGGCTTCCGGCTCGGCTCTGTGAGAGAACCAGTATTCTACTTCGTCCTTGAAGAACGTCCTTGTATCGCCTTCGGCGGTAATCACCTTATAAAACGACTCGCCGTCCCTTTCGCCTTCCTCCAGTATCCGGGCAGACTCCAAGCCTTTTGCCCAGGAATACACCGGTACCAGGCCGCCCGGCTTGATTTCATAAGGCGATTCTTTTTCCTGCAGCATGGCTTCCAGTTTGGCTACACGGTCGCTTAACTGCTGGAGCTGCTCGCGCATCTGCTCTTTTTCCGGGTCTAGTGGGGCCGGTGCCTCTTCCGCGGAATCAGCGGCCTGGGCTTCAGGCGCCGCTTCCGGCTCGAAGTTGCTGAATTCCTTCATCCGCTCATCGGTCAGGAATTTGGTGTGGTTTTCCGTAAGGCTTTCAATCTTGTGCATGCCGGTTTCGGATGATTTGCCCTTGTAGCGCCAGAGGTTGCCCTGCTGGTCGACCAGAACATCACTTTGGGTCTCCTCCGATGTATTTTCGGCCGCATCCGGCGGCTGCGGTTCTTCGGCGGCGGGCGCCGGGCGGGCTTCCGGCTCTACCGCCGGTTCGGCGGCTTCGTGGAACTGCGAAGGCCTGACCCGCTTGATTTCATAGCCGCTGGGAAAGTCCGGGTTCTGCCGTTTTAAGATAATTTCATCCTTGTCGGTATTCCTGCCAGATATAGCCCAGCCATCGGCTGATGAATACTGCTCCTGCGTTTCCTCCGGCTCTTCCGCCTTGCTTTCGGCTTCGGCAGGCGCATGTTTTTCGGCATCCGGCGTAAAGACCTGGGCGGATGCTTCCGGCTGAGCCGCTACGGTCAAAAGTTCCGGCGCCGCAGGCAGCTCGTCCGCCTGCCAGTCAACCGGATCAAGCATCAGACCCTCCGCCGAATGGGGGCCGGCCGGATAGCCGCCGGAGGGCTCAGGAAAAGAACCGGCTTCGGCTGGCGGCGTTTCTGCAGTTGTAAGTGTTTCGCCGGGCATTTTAGCTTTTTTTATTTTTTATACCTAATCAAATCCTAACACCTGTAGACCAAATGTCAATCTCCGCTTACGCTTAATACTGCTTGAGCACGTCCACAACATAGCCGGTATCGGTCCGGCCGTCCACCTGAAGTATTTCAGAACCGTGGCCGCCTGCCAGCCAATGCACGCTATGCCCATGGCTGGCAGCTTTTGCAGCCAGCGTGTGCAGCCAGCCCTCTGCCCGCCAGGCTCCTACCTTGTTAGCCGCCCAGTCCCAGGGATACCGCACCCCCCAGTAAAGGCCGCTATCCTGGGCTCGCTCGTGCAGGCCGGCGCCACTCCCGCTTCTTAAACCGTTTATGGCTTTCATTTCCTGGGCATGGTCTTTCTTTATCTGTTCATGCAGCCCGTGTATGGCCTGCAGTTCGTGCTGGTGGTCGTGGATATGCTGGGCGGTACTTTGGGCTTCGAATATATTCAGCTGCTGGTCGATGTCGGCGACTTCTTTATGAATTTTGGTAACATCCGGACTATAGCTGTGCCCTCTTTTGCCAAGCTCGTAACCTATGAATGCAGCCACCGCGGCCGCTCCCAGCGCCACCAAGGCCGCGCCGGCGCCGCCATCCCTTCTTTCTACCGCTTCCGGCGGCACGTAAACCCTTTGTTCGTCTTCCAGGTAAAAATAGCCTTTTTCGTCCTGGTAATACTGCGGCGGCTCCGGTTCGCCGGTCACTCTTCTTCTTAGGCGGCGGCTTAAGGGTTCGCGGTAAGCCACTTTCCGGGCTTCCGGCTCCGGCGGAGGCGGCGGGTCTTTGGCTTCTATCCTGGCTTCCAATTCGGCGTTCTTGGCTTCCAGGGCCTCCAGCCTTCCGGACAGTTCCTTTATCTGCCGTTTCATCTCCCATTTTTCGGGGTCGGCCTGGCGTTCCTGCCACTCGGTTTCACTTTCCGCCGGGTCGTAACCCCACATTTCCGCCAGGTCAGGCAGCTGCACCCGCCTGACGGTCCTGGCATCGCCTTCGCCAAGCTCTACAAGGCCGTTATAGCGGTACGAACCGTCTTTTTGCTCTACCACCTCTATGCCGTCCAGCTTTTCATAACCGCCGGGCAGCTCGGGGTCAAGGGTCGCTAAAACCTCCGACATAAACACCTCACTTTAACTGACTATAAAGTAAGGTTTTTAATAAAAGCGCTCAGTGAAACGTTTTACAGGCTTATAAAGTCCGGGTACGGGTTTCTCGGCTGAAGACCTCTATGCGGTCGTCTTCCAGGACTTCTACCCGGCTGTCGCTGGAAAAGCTCAGGCCGCACATCTCGCCTTCCGGCACCTCGGTGACTTCCGTAGGGCCGCGCTGCAGCTTTGTTACCGGCAGGTTATCGGCAATCACTTCTTTATTGCGTACCACGCGGGCCAGCGACGGCGTCCGCAGCACGCCTTTGGTCACCTGGCCGCCGCAGATAACCTCGGTCTTGGTGATTTTAAATATGCCCTTGACCTGCAGAGTGCCCAATTCTTCCTCTACGACTTCCGGCGACAGCATGGCTTCCAGTTCTTTTTTGACATCGTCTATAAGTTCGTAGATGACCGTGAACAGCCGCACCTGCACCTTGTCCCGGGAAGCCAGCTGCTTGACGTGCGCCGGCAGGCTGGTGTGGAAACCGTAGATGATAGCATGGCTGGTGGCGGCGGTATGGATGTCGCTTTCGCTGATGACGCCGACGCCGGAACTGACAACCCGGACAGCGACTTCCTCGTTATCCAGGGTCTTAAGACTGTCGATGACCGATGTTATTGAACCCTGCACATCGGCTTTTATGACCACGTTGAATTCCTGCAGCTTGTTGCTGCGACTTATAATTCGCAGCAGTTCCGAACTGCTGGTCGCGGCGCTGCTGGCGCCGGCCCGTCGGGCAGCGGCCGTCTGAGCCGCCTGGTCGCGGGCCTCTTTTTCGTTCTTGACCACCTGGAACTCATCGCCGAACTCCGGCAGGTTTTTTAAGCCGGTGATATTTACCGGCGTGGACGGTCCCGCTTCTTTTATGGGCCTGCCGTCGGTGGTTTCCAGGTTGCGGATTTTGCCGTAGGTACCGCCCAGCACCACGAAGTCGCCGGCGTGCAGGGTGCCCTGTTCTACCAGGGCTTCGGCCACCGGCCCGCGGCCCTGTTCCATATGGGCCTCTATGACAAGGCCTGTTGCCGGAACGTCTTTGTCAGCTTTGTGCTCTTCTACGTCAGACACCAAAAGCACCATGTCCAGCAATTCTTTTATACCGGTGCCTTCTTTTGCTGATACCGGGATGACAATCGTATCGCCGCCATAATCTTCCGGCACCAGCTGCTGTTCGGCCAGCTGGCCTTTGAGCATATTCAGCTGGGCTTCGGTGGCCTTATCCATCTTGTTGGCGGCGACTATCATCTTAACCCCCGCCTGGCGGGCAAAGCGGATAGCTTCCATGGTCTGCGGCTTGATGCCGTCATCAGCGGCCACCACCAGGATTACCAGGTCGGTCAGGCGGGCGCCGTGCTCGCGCAGGGCGGCAAAAGCCTCGTGGCCCGGGGTATCCAAAAACGTAATCAGCCGGCCGCCGTGGTCTATCTGGTAGGCCGCCAGGTGCTGGGTTATGCCGCCGGCTTCGCCGCTGGCGGTAGAACCGCCGCGGATGGCATCCAGCAGAGTGGTCTTGCCGTGGTCCACGTGCCCCATCATAGCCACTACCGGAGGGCGAGATTGGGCATTAGCCGAAACATCACGCTTTACGCGGGGCGCGGCGGGCTCGTGGGCCTTGCGGGTCAGCTCCACCTCCAAATCAGGCAGCTCGCCCACGATTATCTGGGCGGTATCAAAATCTATCTTTTCATTGACGGTCGCCGGGACGCCGTTCTTGAAAAGCTCGGAAATTAACTGGCTGACCGGAATAGAAAGGAGTTCGGCCAGATTTCCAACTGTGACTTGGTCGTCGATTTCGATTTGTCGGGCCACTGGATTCCTCCTTTCATTTCGGATTATTTAAGGTCTTTTAGACTAAGCGCTATCTTGCGGTTATCGGTGTCTACGTCGATAACTTTGAACTTCTTCTTCTCGTTCAGCTTGAACACGGCTTCCGGGTCGACGCTCTCGTCGTCGCTCATTTCGGAAACGTGCACCAGCGCCTCTACGGCCGGCGACAGCTGTACAAAGGCTCCGAACGGCGTGATGCGGGTAATCTTACCTTCCACGACGTCGCCTTTGTTGAACTGTTTTACCTCGCTCAGCCACGGGTCTTCGCTCATCTGCTTGATAGACAGGCTTAAGCGGTCCTTGTCGATGGCGATTATCTTGGCTTTAACGCGGTCTCCCACCTTTATGTACTTGCGGGGGTCTTCCACGCGCTCCCAGGATATCTCGCTGATATGGACCAGGCCTTCAATGCCATCCACATTCACAAAGGCGCCAAAGTCTATGACTCCGGTAACTACGCCTTCCACCACGTCGCCTACCTTGAGTTTCTCGAGCCTCTCCTGCATATCGCCCCGGACGGCTTCTTTCTCTGAGAAAATCAGCTTGTTATCCTTGCGCGATACGTCCAATATGCGGACGCGCAGCGTCTTGTTCACCAAAGCGTTCAGCTTGGTCAGGATCTCGTCCTTATCGCTGTCTGATACGCGCGGGTAGTGTTCGGCGCTCAGCTGGCTAACCGGCAGGAATCCGCGGATACCTTCCAGTTCAATCAGCAAGCCGCCACGGTTGGCGTCATAAGGAACGACTTCCACGATTTCGTGCTCATCGAACATCCGCTGCAATTCGCCCCAGCCGCGGTCCTTGACGGCCCGCTTCATGGATAGCAATGCGTAGCCTTCATCCAGCTCCGGGTCTACCACGCTGGCGGTGATTGTCTCTCCTTCCGCTAAAGCGTTAGAGCCGACTTCCCGGCGGAAAATGACGCCCAGGCCGTTGGGGCCCAGGTCTACCCACACTTCATGTTTTTTGACGGACATAACCGTGCCTTCCACCATATCTCCAGATTTGAGCTGTTTAAGCTCGCTGGCGGCCAGCAGGTCGTCCATAGTTATATTGGTTGTTTTAGCCAATTCTATTAGTTCCCTTCTTGTAGTATTTCTAAGAGACATCCGCTTTCAGCCGGCCCGGAATATCCGGGGCCAAAAGAAGCAGAGGCACTCGTAGATTGACTCTTATTATAAGGTGTTGCGCCCTATCTGTAAACATCTAAGTAAGGCCTGCCGCACGCGTTTCAAAAAAGAGCACGTTC
>CAMLDA010000037.1 GCA_946478715.1 uncultured Candidatus Saccharibacteria bacterium
CAATCAGGATTTCGCCGCCGTCTATATCCATGAAACGCATTATCAGCTTGGTCAAAGTGGTCTTGCCGCCGCCTGAATGGCCTACCAGGCCGATTTTCTCACCTGGCCTTATCTGCAGGTTGAAATCCTTGAACAGGGGTACTTTGCGCTGCTTATCCTTGGAGTCGTGGTCAAAAACGACATCCCTGAAAGTTATCGCTCCGGCGCCCATCCTGGGTTTTTCAGGCGCCTGCGGATCTTTTACGGACGGTTCCTGGGAAAGGTTCTGGACCATATCAAAGGCATCGCCGATGCTCCGGTTGTAATTGCGCAGGGCCTGGTTGCCGAACCCGAACAGCTGGTCGACAATGCTCGACGTATAGCTGAATATCAGGAAGACCGTAGCGATGTTGGCGTTAAAGACCATCACGCCTACGACGGCCATCACCAAGGCCAAGCCGCCCATGGAGCGGCTCAGGGTGCCCAGGTAATTCATCTGCCTTTGGTGGGCTTTGGCGAACTGAAGCAGCGAGCGCTGGGTAATAGCCGTAGCCTGGCGGAAGCGCCGTATCTCGTAATCGCTCCTGGAAAAGCTTTTTATGGCTACCACGTTGGTGATGGCGTCGGCTAAGTAGCCGGTCTGCCGGCTCTCGTCATTAGCCGTAATCGCACCATAATGCCGGACCGGCTTGGATATCTTGAACGCCAGCGCAACAAAGAGCGCCGAAAACAATACCAGCAGTATCACGTACAGGGGAGCCCGGGGGCCCAGGATTATCGCTGTAATCACGATACCGGCTATCAGCGGATAGACCTGAAAGAGAGTGGTATCTGCCACACGCACATAGGAACCCATCAGTTTATTTGTCTGAGACACCAGGGAACCGGTGAAGTTATTGGCGTGAAAGTCGGTACTTAGGCTTAGCATGTGCCTTAGGACGTCTTCGGCGATATCCTTGTTGACGTTTCCTTCCAGCTGCCACATGAACCTGTCCACCAGCCGCCAGGCGGCCATACCCGCCAGCAGCGTAGCCACGTAAATGACCAGCTGCGGACCAAAACTGCCCCAGATATGATGCGCCTGATACTTGTGCTGGCTCAGCCGGCTAAGGACATCGGCCAATATGAGCGGGGGGATGTAATTATTAAGCAGGACGGCCAAAGGCAATGCCAGCAGAGAGCCTGTCACCGCCCGGGGATAGGCTTTTAAGCGCTGAATATAATAGCCAAAAACGGCTTTGACTTTGTTTGCCTGGTGCATGGGCACGGCCTCCTGCCGCGCGATTAATTACTTTTTGGGACCTTTTATTTTAAAGACGAGTGGGGCCGAAAGAAGCGGCCCGTGCTGTTTGGGTGAATTTTGAATCTGTCATTTTTGCCGCTCCTTCCTACCTTATTAATAGTTGTTAAATTGTAACACCCCGCTTAACCTCTGACAAACTTTTAACGATTTGATAACCTTTATGTGCGATATGAGCAAGGTTGAGGAGAAGTTAAAACAGCTTCCTAACACGCCGGGCGTCTACTTTCATAAAGATAAGTCCGGCGAAATTATTTATATTGGCAAAGCGGCCAGCCTGCGCAACCGGGTGCGGCAGTATTTTCAAAAAAGCCGCGCCTTTGATCCCAAGACCGATATCCTGGTTTCGGAAATCGCCGACATAGACTGGACCGAAGTGGAAACCGAAGCCGACGCCCTTTTCCTGGAAGCTGAATTAGTCCGGCGTTACCAGCCGCGGTTCAACATCCTGCTGCGCGATGATAAGAGCCTGCAGTTCGTGCGGGTGGATTATAAGAGTGATTATCCAACGGTGACCCTGGTGCGCCGGCCGCTGGACGACGGAGCCGAATACTTTGGCCCGTACGTGAACGGATTCGCGGTTAAAAAGGCTTTGCGTTTTCTGCGCCGCGCTTTTCCGTACGCTATCAGCCGGCCTAACGGCCAGAAAAGGGCCAGCCTTTACTACCACTTAGGATTAGACCCCGGCCTGGAAGAAGGGCGCACCAGCCTGGCGGATTACCGGGCCAACCTGCGGAAACTTATGCAGTACCTGCGCGGTGACCGCATGGGCCTGATGCGCGATATCGAGCGCGACATGAAGCGGGCCGCGAAGGCAAAAGACTTTGAGCAAGCCGCCCATCTGCGCAACCAGCTGCAGGCCCTGCAGTCATTAAGCCGGCAGATACTTTTTTCGGACCGCGAGCTGCAGGATGCCTCCAAAGACCAGGCCTTGGTAGACCTGGCCGCGCTGCTGGGACTGCCTAAACCGCCTAGCCGTATAGAAGGATACGATATAAGCCACATGCAGGGTACGGACAACGTCGCCAGCATGGTGGTGTTTACCAGCGGCCTGCCCGATAAGGCCAGTTACCGCAAGTTCAAGATGCGCCTGGGCGGCAACGACGACTTCGCGCACATGAGCGAGACCGTCACGCGGCGCCTGCGCGAAGAGAACGTTAAAAAGTGGGGAATAGCGGACCTGATGCTGATAGACGGCGGCCGGGGACAGCTGGCGGCGGCGCTGGCAAGCCGCGACGCCTGCGGCAAAAAAATCCCCATGATTGGGCTGGCCAAGCGGCAGGAAGAAATAATCATCCATAAGAAAAACAGTATACCGGGCGCCGAACCGGCCGATTGGCTCCAGCGAGCGCGCAAAGCCAAAGCCTACGTGAGCGAGTCGGAAGATTTTATAAACCTGGAGCTGCCCAAGGATTCGCATGCCGTAAAACTGCTGCAGCGCATCAGGGATGAATCGCACAGGTTCGCGGTCAGCTACCACTCCACCTTAAAAAGGGGCAGGCAGACCGCCAGCGTCCTGGACGAGGTGCCGGGCATAGGCCCGCTTACGAAGAAAAAGCTTATCCGGCGTTTCGGTTCGGCCAAAGCGGCCCTGAATGCCGACACCGCCCAGCTGCAGGAAATCCTGGGCGCCAAACGCGGCCTGCAGGTGGCCGGTTACTTTGAAAAACTGCGTTAACCATTAGCAATTTTAAGCCCGGGATTGGTAGAATATAGCTTAAATGATAGGGAACTTCTTACTTAGGTTCGGGGTCCGCTGGGCGGTGTCGGCTCTTGGCCTGTGGGTTGCCGCCGCCATTCTTGGCCCCGGCCGCTTTAGCGTGGGCGGCAACTGGGGCACCGTGATAGCCGCCGGGTTCTTCCTGGCTTTGGTGAACTGGGCCTTAAAACCGCTGCTGGTCATCCTGTCGTTCCCGGCCATAATCCTAAGCCTGGGCCTGTTCATGCTGATACTGAACGGCTTTCTGATACTGATTGTCCATTGGCTGTACAGCCCGCTTTATGTCAAGAACTTGGGCATCGCCATCATAGCGGGTATCATAGTAGGGGTAATTAACTTTCTGGTGACCAAGGTATTGGAGGATATATAGGATGACAATCTGGGGATATATAACCATCGTTAGCGTCGTACTGCTGACTATTCTTATTCTGGTACAGACCCGGGGCGCCAGCCTGGGAGCAGGACTGGGCGGCGGCGGCGAAGTCAACACCGTCCGGCGGGGTTCAGATAAATCCCTGCACCAGCTGACCATCATCCTGGTATTTATTTTTGCCGCCAGCATCATAGTCAGCATAGTGGCAAAATAACGGGTCCGGCCGATGGTTGGTTTCCACAAGAATACTAAAAGGGATATTGCCCGAAAGCTGCGCCGCCAGAAATCGACGGCCGTCAGCTTTACGCAACAGGCCGACCAGAAGATAGAGCGCCTGCTGATACGCCGCTTTGACCGGCTGGCTTCGGTCAGGCGTTTCGTTTTTCTTTGGGTGCTGCTGTTTTTGGTAATGATTCTGGCCGGTATCTTCCAAATCAGGAGCCTGTCGGCTTACTACCAGGAGCTGCGCCCGGTGCCGGGCGGCTTATACACGGAAGGCCTGATAGGCAATTTTACTAATGCCAATCCGCTGTTCGCTACCGGCGCCGCCGATACTGCTGTCAGCCGTTTGGTATTTTCCGGTTTATTCAAATACGACAAATCCAACCACCTGGTGGGTGATTTGGCAAAAGATTACACGCTCAGCCCGAACCAGATGCGCTACACCGTGCACATAAAGCAGGGGCTAACCTGGCAGGACGGAGCGCCGGTAACGGCCGACGACGTGGTGTTCACTTACCGGACCATCCAGAACATAGAGGCCCAGTCCCCGCTGTACAGCAGCTGGCTTGGCATAAATGTAACCAAGCTGAATGATTACACCGTTAACTTTGATTTACCCAACGCGCTTAGCTCTTTTCCATACTCTCTGGTGAACGGCATCATACCGTCGCACATCTTAAGGAGCGTGCCAGCCGAACAGCTGCGCAGCCTGCCGTTCAACACGTCCCCGGTGGGCACCGGCCCGTTCCAGTGGAAGTTCATAGAAGTCACCGGCAGTAATCCGGACGTTAGGCAGCAGCGCATCAGCCTGTCGGCTTTCAAAAAATATGCCGGCGGGCGGCCAAAGCTGGATGGCTTTAACCTTATAACCTTCAGTGACGAGCAGCAGATGATAAACGCTTTTAAGAAAAAGCAGATAAGCGCCATGAGCGGATTAGAAAACGTGCCGGACGTCCTTACGGCCAAGAACCTGCAGGTTTACGTGACTCCTTTGACCTCGGAAACCATGGTCTTTTTCAATATGTCCCAGCCGATTATGAACGACGCCTCGGTGCGCCGCGCCCTGGCCATGGCCACCGACCGCAGCCAGCTTAGCTACCTGTTTGACGAGCCGGTAAAACTGGCCGACAGCCCGCTTTTAAAGGGCCAGCTGGGCTATGACAGGAAACTGGCCGAACCAGGCTACGATATCGCGGCGGCGAATAAGCTGCTGGACCAGGACGGATGGGTAAAAGGCGCCGACGGATACCGCTCCAAAGATGGCAAGCAATTGTCTTTCCCGCTTAGTGCCCAAACCAGCGAAAACTATACCAAGACCGCGGAATTCCTGCAGAAGCAGTGGGCAAAGATAGGCGTGAAAGTTGTACCGCAGTATTCCGGCCAGGACGACATCCAGACTTCCGTTATCAGCAACCACGATTACGACGCGCTGCTGTACGCCATCAATATCGGCGTCGATCCGGACGTTTTCGCTTATTGGGACAGCACCCAGGCGTCCATAACTTCCCAGGGGCACCTGAACCTTAGCGAATACAAGAACTCCCTGATAGACCAGTCGGTAGAGGCTGGCCGCACCCGGGCCGACCCGCAGATACGCGCTATCAAATACCAGGCTTTCCTTAAGCAGTGGACAAAAGACCTTCCGGCCATTGCGCTTTACCAGCCAAACTACCTGTACATTACGCGGGGCGACGTGTTTAACTTTGGCGGCGAATCGTTCAATTCGGGCGCGGACAGGTTCTATAGCGTCAGCGACTGGATGATTAGGCAAAAACGCCAGAATATAAAATAAGCCGTAATGGTATAGGGGATGGGCGGCGTAAAAAGTATAATTGTTTTATTGGCGCGTTGGCGGAGAAGTTACGCAGAGGTCTGCAAAACCTTTTAGACGGGTGCGAGTCCCGTACGCGCCTCCAGGGCAGATGGCGGAATTGGTATACGCTGCGGACTTAAAATCCGTTGCCGATAAGGCTTGAGGGTTCAAGTCCCTCTCTGCCCACCATTAAAATAAAGCTGGCTTTTGGCCGGCTTTGTTTTAATTTTGTGCCGCTGCCCAGCAGGTATTAAATACGGCATTTTATTGAAAAAATTGGTAAATAGCGGTATTGTTTAATTACATTATCTAAGAGGTGGGTAGAGAGGGTAGTTAATGAGCTGGGATTGGAATTCACCTATCGCGCTGGGATTGTTCATCCTTATGTGCGGTGGCGCCGTACTTCTTGTTGGTATAGCCGCGGCCGTCGCTTCAAGCAGCGCCAAATGGACTCTGCCATCTGGCAATAACCGCCGCCGCTAACACTACGCACGCACAAAGTCGCTAATACATTAAAATAAAAACTCCACAAGAATTCCCATCTGTAACAGGTGGGAATTTTTATTAATAACCGGCCTCGGGTTAATATAGATTTATGCTTACCAAAAATATTTCCGGCGGCGTGGCGCATCCGCTTCCGGCCGATTTAAAACAGGCGCTCAAATCTTCTTCAAAAGCCTTAGCGGCGTGGGAAAGTATTACTCCCTTGGCGCGCAACGAATGGATTTGCTGGACCATTACCGTCAAAACTGCCGAAACCAGGAAGAATCATGTGCAGCGTACGGTGAAAGAACTTACCCAGGGAAAGCGACGTCCCTGCTGCTGGATAGGCTGTATACACCGTGCCGATAAGGCGATGAGCCCTTCCCAAAAATGGGTCCTAAGCCGCCAATCCAAACCCAGCAAATAATCCTTATTGCCGCAGCATTATTGGTGAAAGTGTAACTTTTATCAGAGGTGCATGAGCAAGCTGTTGCTAAACTTACAATTTAGGTCGAAACCTTAAGAGCAAAAAGTCTATAAGCGTTTATGCTAATATAAGCGCATGGGAGTATCAATCACGGGTGCGGTA
>CAMLDA010000038.1 GCA_946478715.1 uncultured Candidatus Saccharibacteria bacterium
CTGATTGTGCTAATGTATAGACAATAAAAGAAGATTCAAAGATGGACCCTTTTCCAAGTCCTCCTCCCAAAAATCCAACTATGGCACCTGCGGCGCCGGCTAACCAGCCAGTAGTACCCACGCCGCCCGACCCACCAAAATATAATCCCGGCTCTGTTTATCCAGTTTCCAGCCAAGTTCCTAGCGCCGTCACGAGCGCAGGGATGCCGCCCCTTGTCGCTAAAAACGAAGTGGAGGCTTACACTCTTACACCGGTACCGTGGGGGGTGATTATTATTTCCAGCGTACTCATGAGCGGGTTCATATACTGCGCTTTGCTTGTAGCGGCGTCATTGCTTCTGTCCGTATCAATACTAAATAGCCATATGGCTGTATGGTATATCTGCTCTGTAGCTTTCTTCGCCCTGGGCGCATCAATGATCCGAAAATCTGAGTTGGCCAGACTTCTTACAGTTGGTTTGCTCGGAGTAAGCCTACTTTATATGATTTACTCATTCATAAAAGTAGCTTCGTCTTCACTTGTACGCTCATTCGCGATAAGTATCTTTAGCGGCAGCCTAGGAGCCAGGGTCTATGCGTTCTTAGCGCTGGAGACCCTGGCCATCATAGCTTCTATTATCTACCTGAATTTACCTCGAGTCAGATACTGGTTCCAGGGCTAGTCGACGCGGGCGTCCTGGTTAAGCAGCCGCTGGCGCATCTGCGCGAACCGGCGCTGCTGCTCTAAAGCTATTTCCTCCGGAGTCTTTGGCTGTTCGGCCACATTGCCGTTGCCGTTCTTATTGTGCAAATCGTTGTTTACCTTTTCGCTGCGGCTGCCGATTATGTTCACCACCGGGATGACAATCGGGCTGCGCTGGGTCTGCTCGTACAGGAAGTGGGTGACGTAATCTTTCAGCTCGGCCTTGAAGCGGTCCAGGTCCACGCGCTTAAAGCGCTGCTGGACGGCGCGCCGCAGCTCGTTGCGGAAGGCGTTCATTAGCTCTTCGTTGTCTTTCATGTAGATGAAGCCGCGGCTGATGATATCCGGGCTGGTCAAAAGAGCGCCGGTCTTCTTGTCGATGGTCAGCACCACCGCTACCAGGCCTTCCTCGGCCAGCAGCACCCTGTCCTTGACCACGACGGTGTTAACGATGGCGCCGGTTTGGTCTACCAGCACGGTGCCGTGCGGCACTTCGCCGCTGATTTCCAGCTGGTCGCCGACAATCGTAACCACGTCGCCGTTATCAACGTTGGCCATATTCTTGCGCGGCACGCCCGCCTCTACCGCCAGGTCCATATGGTATTTCTTGGCGGTGTAGTCGCCGTAAATCGGCAGAAAGAATTTGGGTTTGAGCATCTCGACCATTTCGCGGTACTCTTCCTGGCTGCCGTGCCCGGATACGTGCAGCGGGCCGATATTATCGACGTCGTGGGTCTCGTGACGGTAGACGTGCACCCCTTTCTTAAGCAAATCGTCCACCATAGCACGTATCAGCGCGTCGTTACCGGTGTAAGGAATAGGTGTACTGGAAAGGATAACCGTGTCCTGCTCTTTCAGGCTGACGTGCTTGTGGTCGCCGGTGCTCATCCGCACCAGAGCGCTGTTCGGTTCGCCCTGGCTGCCGGTACAGACTACCACCACGTCATCGTCCTTAAGGCTGGATACGCTGGCAATCGGTACAAAGGTACCTTTAGGGATTTTCATGAAACCGTTGCGGACGGCCATTTCCAGGGTTGATATCATGCTGCGCCCGTCCATAGCAACCTTGCGGTTATGATGGACAGCGGCGTTCACGATCATTTGTACGCGGTTCATGTTGGTAGAGAACAGGCCCACGAATATGCGCCCCGGAGCGTTGTTCATGATGTCGATGAAACTCTGCTCTATGGAACTTTCGGTAGGAGTGCGGCCGGGGCGTTCGGTAGTTGTGCTTTCGCTCAAAAGAACCGTTACGCCTTCTTTGGCCAATTCCTTGAAGCGCTCCATATCGGTCTTTTCATGGTCCAGCGGATTAGGGTCAAATCTGAAGTCGCCGGTGTCTATCACACGGCCGGCCGGCGTATCGACGACCACCGAGGTGCTTCCCGGGATTGAGTGCGTCACCCGCACCAGCTCTATATAGAATTCCCCTACTTTAAGGCGCTCGTGAGTGGTCTCGTTCATAACCACGGTCTTAAGCTCAAAGCCGTCAGGCATCGGCAGGCCGAAGTTCTCAAAGATTTCCTCTACCCGGCCGATAGTGAAACGGCTGCCGTAAACCGGCACGTTGTACTTAGGCAATATATGGGGCAGCCCGCCGATGTGGTCCAGGTGCCCGTGGGTAATTACAAAACCCCGGATCTTTGATTTTATCTGGTCTAAATAGGTAGTATCGGCGATACCGTAGTTGATGCCCGGCAGGTCCACTCCCAGGTCGTTGCCGCAGTCAATCACGATGGCGTCATTCTGGTATTCGATGACCATCATGTTCTTACTGCCGCCGCCGTCCATGCCGCCCAGACCGATTATTCTCAGGCGCGGTCTGTCATCAATGAAGTTGGCGCGGCGGGGCTTTTCAATCGGGTTCGAAGAGGCGTCCAGGTACTGGCTGGCAACGCGGTTGGCGTCCTGCACGGCCTGTTTCTGGGCTCGCAGGGCCGCGCCGCGACTAACACTCCTGCCCGTGGCCGTCTGGCCCCGATTATTCCGTGGCGCCCTGGGTTTAGGAGCCGGTTTATTATTGGATTTATTATTTTGATTCATCTATAAATTTTTCCTTTCTTAATTTGATAAGTATTAATAGATTTCAGATTGATTAAATTTTGGCCAGCACCAGCGGGATGCGGGCGAAGTCGTCTATCAGCGTCTGTCTCATGCCGCCGTTATAAAGCGCCGCGGCCGGGTGGAACAGCGGCAGGTATACCTGGCCGTTGTAGCGTTTAGGCTGGCCATGGCATTTGCTTATCTGCAGGCCCGGCAGCAGGCTATCCATGCTGTGGCGGCCAAGGGTGACCACCAGCTTGGGCTTGATAACCTCCAGCTGGGACTGCAAAAACGGCAGAAAGGCGGCTTTTTCATCTGGCAGCGGGTCGCGGTTGTCCGGCGGCCGATACTTGACGATGTTGGTTATGTAAACATCCTCCCGGGACAATCCGATTCCGGCCAGCATCTCATTTAAGAACTTCCCCGCGGCGCCGACAAAAGGTATACCCTGTTCGTCTTCGTTCTTTCCTGGAGCTTCGCCTATGAAAACTATATCGGCGTCGGCGTTGCCGTCGCCAAAGACAAGCTGCGTGGCTTCTTGGGCCAAATTGGGGCAGACATTCTTTTTGATGATATCTGCCTTGATCTGTTCCAGAAGTTTCTGTTTATCGGCGGTCATACCTTAACGGGCAAGCGCGAACCGTACGGCGCGGTAAGCGTGCTTCACCCCCCACCATACCAGGATGATAGCGGCTATATACTCCAGCCAGCTGCCGCTATCTATGGCCAGGCTGGCGAAACCGTAAGCCAAAGCTACGAACGCTATGGCTATTAACGCCCTGACCCACCATTGATGCATCAATACCTGTTCGTGGCTTCTGCGGCTGACCCTGCGCGCCATCCATCTATCCTTTCTTGTTAAGCTCCCGGGCGGCGGCTTTCATGGAAAGCTGCAGGCGGCCGCGGTCATCGATGGCCACCAGCTTAACGGCGACTTTGTCGCCCTCTTTGACCACGTCGCTTGGTTTTTCCACCCGTTCTTCTTTCATTTCGCTTACGTGTACCAATCCTTCTTTCCCGGGTAAGATTTCGACGAAGGCGCCGAAGTCGAGAACACTTACCACACGGCAATCTTCATATATCTTACCAACTTCCGGCTCGGCTGTTAAGTGGCGGATGAACTGTATGGCGGCATCGATACTCTTCTTGTCGGGGCTGGCTATCATAACCGTACCATCGTCTTTGATATCGATTTCAGCGCCGGTCTCAGCCACTATCTTATTGATTGTCTCTCCGCCTTTACCGATGACTTCCCGGATTTTATCCGGATTGATAGTAATGGCTTCCACTCGCGGGGCGAACGGGCTCAGTTCCTTGCGAGGCTCAGGAATGACGCTCAGCATGTGGCGCAGGATTTCGGCGCGGCCTTCCTTGCCCTGCAGCAAAGCCTGCTTAAGGACATCAACCGGCAAGCCGTGGACTTTCATGTCCATCTGGAGGGCGGTAATACCTTTTTCGGTGCCTGTCACCTTAAAGTCCATGTCGCCGGCAAAATCTTCGGCGTCGGCTATATCGCTCAGCACCACGTGCTTCTTGCCATCGGTCATCAAGCCCATGGCTATACCGCTCACGGGAGCTTTCAGGGGCACACCGGCGTCCATCAGCGCCATGCAGCTCGAACAGGTGGCGGCCATACTGGTAGAGCCGTTCTGGCTCATGATTTCGGTTACTGAGCGGATAGTGTACGGGAACTCTGACTCATCGGGCAGAACGGCCGAAAGAGCCCTCTCCGCCAGATAGCCGTGGCCGATTTCGCGGCGGCCCGGACTTCCCAGCCTGCGGACTTCGCCCACCGTGTAACCGGGAGCGTTGTAATGGTGCATATAGCGGCGCTCGCCTTCGCGCTCCATGGTGTCAACCAGCTGGGCGTAACTTAATGGGGCCAGGGTAACGATATTCAGGCCCTGGGTCACCCCCCGGGTAAACAGGGCCGAGCCATGCGCCCGCGGCAGCAGGCCGACCTGGCTGGACAGCGGACGGATTTCCGTGGTCTTGCGGCCGTCCGGGCGGACGTTCTCTTCCATGATGCCCTTGCGCACATCTTTATGCACGGCCATCTGGAAAGCTTCGTCATACTCGGATTTGACGGTTTCGAATTCCTCTTCGCCCAGTTCTTTGGCGAAATGCTCCTGCATTTTCTCTCTTAAATCATTTACCAGCTCGTTGCGCTCAGGATATTCAGCGCGCAGACCGGCGCCCAGCTTGTCTTCGGTCCAGGCGTCCACTTTCTTCTGGATTTCCTCGTCCGGCAGCAGCAGCGTGTATTCCTGCGGCGTGACGCCGACTTTCTGAGCCAGCTCTTCCTGCAGGGCGATAGCCGGCTGGATGGCATCATGGGCGTAAGCCAGGGCCTCGGCGATAGTCTCTTCGCTTACTTCCCTGGCGCCGGCCTCTACCATCATGATTGCGTCCTTAGTACCGGCGACTACCAGGTCCAGCTCGCCTTCTTCCAGCTCCTTGCTGCTTAAGAAAGCTTGCGGCTTGCCGTCTTTCAGGCCGACGCGCACACCGGCGACGGGGCCGTCAAACGGCGCGCCGGTCAGCATGAAGGCCGCGCTCATGGCTACCATTGCGATAGCGTCCGGCCTGAAGTCCGGGTCCATGCTCAGAACGGTGGAAACACCCTGTACTTCGTGCCGGTAGCCTTTAGGCCACAAGGGCCGTATCGGGCGGTCTATAAGACGGCCTATCAGCACGGCTTCATCGCTGGGGCGGCCTTCGCGCTTAATGAACCGGCTGCCGCTTATCTTGCCGGCCGCATAAAATTTTTCCTCATAGTCGATGCTCAATGGGAAGTAATCCATCCCCTGAACAACGCCGGGGCTCACCATGGCGGTGCCCAGGATCACGGTGTCCCCATAGCGGGCCAGCACGCTGGCGCTGGTCCTAAAGCCTACACGGCCGACTTCCAGCGACAGTTCGCGCCCGCAGAACTGGGTGCTTACCTTGATTATCTTCTTACCTAAAGGATTTATGATTTCTGACATTTATCCAAGAGTCCTTTCCGCTTCTTAGCGGCCAGGGTGCAAATATACCCTTGTGCGGATGTATATCTGTAGCTCCGGCCACTAAATAAGTGATTTTATTTAATGTGCACAAGCTTGTTCCGCCCAGGGGCGGAAGTGTAGTCTGGGCACCTTAGCGGCGTATGCCAAGCTTCTTTATCAAAGCCAGGTATTCATCGCCGTTCTGTTCAGCGATGTACTTAAGCAGGCGCTTACGCTTGCCTACCAGCTGCAGCAGGCGGCGGCGGGCCATGAAGTCATGCTTATTGCGCTTCATGTGCTCGGTCAGCTCGGCAATCCGGGCCGTCATTATACCCACCTGCACCGCAGGCGAACCGCTGTCTTTTTCATGGGCCTGAAGGTCTTTGGTGACCTCGGCCTTCTTCTCCTTAGTAATCATTCGAGAT
>CAMLDA010000039.1 GCA_946478715.1 uncultured Candidatus Saccharibacteria bacterium
GTCATAGGCTTCGAGCAGTCTTACCAGGGCGAATTCACCAGCCGTGAAAGCCAGATAAAGGCCGATGACGCTAAGCTGGCTTCCATGAAAACGGACATAGAATCCCAAGAAGCTTCGCTGAGGGCCCAGGCGCAGGCTATCAACGCCGACAGGGCCCGCCTTGACAGCCAGAAGGCCGCCGGCGACACCCAGGCTTATAATTCCGGAGTGCCGGGATTCAACAGGGAAGTAGAAGCCTATAACGCCGGGGTCGAAAGGTTGCGCCAGGAAATCTCCTTTTATAACCAGCTGGTGGTAGAGCGCAACGCTATCGCGAGAGAGCTCACAAGCCTGGACCAGGCTATAGACACCCGTCTATTTACCCAATCCGCCCAATAATCAAACGGGCCATTTTTCTCCGGAAGATAGCCCAAGCAAAAATCGCATTTTTTTGCCTGGCGCGATAAGGAACCGCGAAGGGATTCCTTATGTTAATACTTAACTTGTTAAGTATTTATTATTTTTCTAAAGTTGTAGAATAAGGAAAGAATGGCTAAAAGCTTAGGAGTGAGGTTTATCTGTTCGAATTGCGGCGCCGCCTATAACAAATGGCAGGGCCGCTGCAGTAATTGCGGGCAGTGGAACACGCTGGTGGAACAGGTAGAGGTTTCTGCCGCCGCCGCTGGAGCCAGCGGCAGGAAACTGGAGACAAAATCGGTAGCAGCCGCTCGTAAAACATCTACCAGCAGGCTTAGTTCAGGCATCAAAGAGGTGGATGACGTTCTGGGCGGCGGGTTCGTACCCGGCAGCGTGAACCTTCTGGCCGGCCAGCCGGGTATCGGCAAAAGCACCATTTTGCTGCAGATAGCCCACGCCGCCGCGGCTAAACTGAAAGTGCTTTATATCAGCGGCGAGGAATCGGCCCAGCAGATTGCCATGCGCGCCGAACGCCTTAAAGCCGATAACAAAAACCTGCAGCTGGCCGTATCCACGATCGCGAACGACATCGCTTCGACTATCAGCGGCGGAGGATACGATTTGGTTATAGTGGACTCCATACAGACCGTAGCCGTCAACGAGGTGGCATCGGCGGCAGGGAATGTCAGCCAGATAACCAACAGCACGCATCTGCTTACGGCCGCCGCCAAGGCCAGCGACACCGCCCTTGTGCTGGTCGGCCACGTTACGAAAGAAGGCTCTATAGCCGGCCCTAAATTATTAGAGCATATGGTGGACGTGGTGCTGCAGCTGGAAGGCGACCGCTACGGCGGGTTCAAGATTCTGCGCGGCACAAAGAACCGGTATGGTTCCACCAACGAGGCCGGGATATTCGAAATGACCGACACCGGCATGGCGCCGGTAGAAAACCCGTCGGCCGCGCTTTTGGCGGAACGCCAGGTAAGCGACGGTTCAATCGTCCACGCCACTATGGAGGGCAGCCGCCCTCTTTTGGTAGAAGTCCAGGCTCTGGTAAATCCCACAAGTTATGGATATCCAAAGCGAACGGCCAGCGGCATAGATTTGAACCGTGTCAACCTGCTGGTGGCCATGCTGGAGCGCCGCACCAAGCTTAAGCTGGCTGATAAGGACATCTATGTGAATATAGTAGGCGGTATCCGCTTAAGCGAGCCGGCGGCCGACCTTGCCGTCTGTATGGCCATAGCTTCGGCCGCCAAGGGCATGCAGCTTAAACAGAACGCCGTGGTGTTCGGCGAAGTAGGCTTGTCCGGAGAAGTCCGCCACGTGCCATTCGTAGACAAAAGGATTGCCGAGGCCAAGAAGCTGGGCTTCAAAGCCGCCATCGGCCCGAACGTCCGCGGCGGCAAGAAACCGGCGCTGCTTTCATCGGTTTCCGATGTCCGCAGCGCCCTGAATAGATTCTTAGAAAAAGACTAAGGAACCTGATCCGCTTTAGGCGGGTCGCCGTTACTGTCGCTAAGTTCGATATGGGTACCGTGGGAAGCACTGTAAGAACAGCTCTGGGATGATGTGGGGCCGCAAAGGGTGGTATTGTGGTCGGTATCCTTGATTGTGTAAGTACCAGAGCCACCTGTCCAGCTAGCCCCGCTTGTGTTTATGTTCGTGAATGTCAGGGGGCTGGCCCCCTTGGTAAAATTTACGCCGTCCTGGGTATCCGGTCCCTGGTACAGCACACTATCCGTGACCGTAGCCGTTACTGTCCCGCCGCCGCTGAATGTCGGGGTATAGGTACAGCTGACCGGCTGGCCGTCGCTGATATGGCTTGATGTGCAGACCTGCTTGCCGTTCACGCTTATGGTAACCGTGCCGGGATATTGCGGGTAGTTGCTGTCGTTCAGGGGGTGGGTGCCGGCGAACGGCGTCGCGGTTATAGTACAACTTGTATCTCAAGGGATGGGTGCCGGCAAATGGCGTAGCGGAAATGCTACAGGATGTGTTGCAGTCGCCAGCGGTAATATTTAGTGTTGGCGAGGCGTCGCCGCAGTGGTGCACATCGTCTTGCGGTCCGTTACTGGACAGGTTGCTGGAGTTGGAGGCGTTCTGCCCCGGCGGATAGAAAACATCTATAGAAAAGGCATTGGGCGCGGCGCTGCCGCCCAGGGTCTGCTTAGCGGCGGCCGGGGTACAGCTGGTAGCCACTTTGCCCGACACCTTATCTATGACCACGCTCTTGCTGCTAACAGCCTTCTGTTTGTACCAGGAAGGGTACAGGTCGGTGCTGGGCGATGGTTCGCGTGAGCCATATCCGACGTGATTGCGGATGACGTAAGCCGGCAGATGCTGGATGCCGGGCGGCTCCTGCCAGTTGACCGGCTGCTTATTCAGGCTGTCTAAAGCGAATTCCATAACGCGCCGGGTAAGCGGCATGGTCAGGTTTTCCATGGCGGTAGTAAGGGCCTTGGTGCGGGTGTGGTAGCCGACCCAGCTGCCAACGGCATACTGGGTATTCCAGCTCATCATCAGGCCGTCGTAATTATCGTTGGTGGTACCGGTCTTTACCGCTGTCTGCCAGCCTTTATAGTGCTGCCATTTTTGGAAAGAAGAGAAGTAGCTGGCGTTCGGGTCGGAGGCCATCTGGTCCATGATGTACGCGGAGTCCGGGCGCACCACCTGGGTGCCTTTAGGCTGTTTGAAGGTGTAGAAAGTCTTTCCCGTGGCGTTAACCAGCTGTTTGATGTAGGTATTGGGGATTGATTTGCCCAGGCGCGCCAAGCTGGCCACCCCATTAATGTGCTGGTCCAGATGCAGGTAAGCGCCGTCGCCGATGGCCGATGCGCCGTAACACTGGGTCTCATCGCTTTTCTTAGCCTGGTTGACGTCCACGCCGTCCTTAAAGCATTTGTAGGCGTCATCGTAACCCATCAGGGAGTCCGCGGTACTGATTACCTTATTTATAGATTGCGTGCGGTTAGGGCTGGTGTCGTTGGGCGTCGCTTGCAGCATAGCCTTTACCGCGGGAACGTTACGCGAGCCGCCAAGGGCATAACGCAGGGTCTCCGGGCCGGGATAACGGAAGTCGTAGTCGTGCAGGCAGTTTATATTCTTGCCGCTTTTAATGGTGCACGGGTAGCCGGGAATCGGGCCCTGGCTGTCATACAGGACCGAACCGGCCCCGACGTTGGTGTTGTTTTCTATGAGAGTGGTGTAATCGTACGGTTTAAAGCTGGACCCGGGAGAAATATAGGCCGTATGGGCGTAGTTGAACTGGCCGTGGTCCTTGTTAAAGAAATCGACCCCGCCCACAAGAGCACGCATCTGGCCGGTGGCGGTATCCTCTACTACCATGGCTTCTTCGTCGCCGCCATGGTATTTGACGTTGTTCAGGTTCTCCTGCACGGCTTTCTCGGCTTCGTTCTGCAGGTTCATGTCCAGGGTGGTTATGACTTTCCAGCCGCCGACTTTAGCGGACTGGCTGGCAAAGCGTCTGTTCAGCTCATCGCGGGCTGCCAGTACGAAATACGGCGCCCTGATGCCGGCGTAGTATGACTGCATCGGATGGACTTGCGCCAGCACGTCAACCTTCTTAGCGGCCGATGCCTGCTGTTTTGTTATCTTGCCTTGGCTGGCCATCTGATCCAGTACGTAATCGTAACGGTTGGTGAAAAGCTGCTCGTCAAAATAGCTGCTGTACTTTGAGTAATAGGTAGGCGATTTGGGTATTGTCGCCAGAAAAGCCGCCTGGGCCAGGGTAAGGTTCTTGGCGTCCACGTGGAAGTAGTCCTGCGCCGCCGCCTGCACGCCATAGTCGACGCCGCCGTAAGGGGCGATATCAAGATAGCTGGTGAGAATCTGATCCTTGGTGTAATTGCGCTCAAGCTCCACGGCCAGAATCAGCTCTTTGACTTTCAGGGCCAGGGTGCGGTCCTGGTTATAATCCTGGGTAAGTTTTACCAGCTGCTGGGTGATGGTTGAGCCGCCTTGGGTGCCTCCCCGGTGCAGGATGTCAACGTAGGCCGCCCGCAGAATCCCGCGGATATCAAATCCCCGGTGATTGTAGAAATCCTTATCTTCTACCGCCACGGTGGCGTCCTTCATGTATTGGGAGATATCGCTGCTGGGCACCGGCACTCGTTTTACGGCATTGTAGTCCTGCCACAGCAGGACCTTGCCGGTCTGGTCATAATAACTGACGCTGCCCCCGATATTACTGCCGGACAGGTCGGTTATATCCTTCAGGTCCTTGCGATAATAAGCGAATACGGCCAGCGTAAGGATGAACATGGCCAGAATGGCGATACCGGCAATCTTAAGAGCCATGATGGCTCCATCCCGGCTGAACCAGAAAGCCGCCAGCCGTTTGGGGTGCATGCGCCATAATATGCGCTTAACCCTGGATTTAGGCAGCCCGCGCAGGCGGTTAACCTTGCGCAGCGCTTTAGCCTGGCGCATGGCGCTATAACGTTCCCCTAATGACCGGTTTACCTTCAGCACTTTGCCGCTCCTGGTAGTTATCGGCCGGCTGCCAGAACGTCGCGGATTTTTCTTCATTTAGATTCTATATACTCCCTGCTTATGATTAATTATATCAAGCCCCGGCAGCATTTGCCGCCTAAAAAAATCAAATTCTGAACGGGCGGAGTATTTCATGGAGCCTAGGTTATACTAATAATAAGTAAAAGAAGTTACCTGAAAAACAGCTTATGACCCTTAGCGAAGATTTGAAATGGCGCGGACTTATAAAGGATAAGACCTTCGCCGATATAAAGTGGCTGGACACGCGCCGGACTTTTTACCACGGCGTGGATGCTTCGGCGGACAGTATGACTATAGGCAACCTGGCGGCCATGATGACGGCCCGGCGCCTGCTGGACGCCGGCTGGAAAGCCGTGCTGCTGGCCGGCGGCGCCACCAGTTTAGTGGGGGATCCGGGCGGCAAGAACGAAGAGCGCGAACTAAAGCCGCGCGAAGAAATCCAAAAGAACGTACAGGCTATAAAAGGCCAGATTTCCAGGCTGTTCGCAGGCAAAGAGTTTACATTGGTAGATAATTACGACTGGTTCAAGGACGTCGGCTACCTGGAGTTCCTCAGGGAAGTCGGCAAACACTATTCCATGACCGAACTGATGCAGCGCGATTTCGTCACCGAGCGCATGGGCGAAGGCGGCAGCGGCATAAGTTACGCCGAATTCAGCTATTCGCTCATACAGGGCTATGATTACTGGCAGTTATATAAGAATCATGGGGTGGAGCTCCAGATAGGCGGTTCCGACCAGTGGGGTAATATGCTGTCTGGCGTGCCGCTGATACGCAAAAAAGAGAACGCCGAGGTCCATGCGTTAAGCATGCCGCTGGTCGTCAATAAGGCTACCGGTGTAAAATTCGGCAAATCGGAATCCGGCGCGGTCTGGCTGGACCCGGCCCGAACCAGCCCAACACAGTTCTACCAGTTCTGGATAAATGTCGATGACGCCGATGCGGAAGAGTACCTGAAGGTCTTTACTCTTATTAGTAGGGATGAGATTGAAAACATACTTCAGCGCCATAAAGTCTCTCCACAAGAACGGATCGCCCAAAAAACCCTAGCCCGCCATATCACAGAAATAGT
>CAMLDA010000040.1 GCA_946478715.1 uncultured Candidatus Saccharibacteria bacterium
GCCCAGCACGGCTAATTTAAGGCGTCGCCTGGTGCGCGACTTCAGGCTCCTGAAGACGGATTCTATTTTTTGCCAGTAAAAGCCGATTATTATGCCGAAATTGAATATCAGCTGCCAGGAGAGTGTGAACCCCTGGCCGCGGAAGCACCAGGCAACCACTACCCCGGCGGCAGCCAGCCACCACTTCCCTTTTGATACCAGGTAAAAGACAAAAGGAGCTATTAGCATCAGAAGCGCAAATCTTACTAAGAAGTCCGACCAGCCGTACGTGAACCGCATCAGCAGCGTCTGCTCGATTATGTGATGCCATGGCAGCGGGTTGGGCAAAGCGTCCTTAAGGGTCGTGTGGTGGCTGAATTCCGCCCACGCCAGGAACAGGAAAGTCAGGGCGGTGCCTACGACATATAGTTCGGCGGCCCGCAGCCACATCTTTTTGAATATAAAACGCATGCCGAAAGCCAGGCGGCGCTTATAAATCATGCCTATCAGCAGCCCGGATAAGAAAAAGAAGCCCTCGGCGGCCGATACCCACAGCCGGCCTTTTCCGGTAATGAAATCGAATATGTCCGGATAAAGCTCGATGTGGTCAATCATTATGACTATCAGAAAGAACCCCCTGATAAGGTCGAATGCCAGGATCCGGCGCGACTTTGGCACCTTATCTTTTAAGATAATATCGTTTTCGATGATATTGCTCATTTGACCATATCCTGGAGCTTGCCGATCTTAGCTTTGCCGCTGGGAGTCCGTGGCAGCTCGTCAACACGGATAATCCTGTCGGCCCGCCAGGAGAATGGCAGGTTCTGCTTGCAGAAATCATATATTTCCTGGTCCGATATTTCGGAAACGATAAAATATATCAGCTCGTCGTTCGGATTGTCGGCGGCTTGCCGGCCGATTACCGCCACGTCTTTGATCCCCGGATGCTTATGCAGGGCCCATTCCACGTCTCGGGGAGAAATGGTATAGCCGAACTTTCTTATCCGCTCCTGTCTGCGGCCTTTCAGATAAATATAACCGTTCCGGATTTCAGCGATATCGCCTGTTCGCCAAAAACCGTCGGCAGTCTGTGACACTGCCGTAGCTTCCCGGTTTTTGTAATAACCTGGAAAGACTCCGCCCGACCTTACCTCCAGCTCGCCGTCTTTGTTCAGCCGGGCCTCGACTCCGGGCAGCGGTTTGCCTGGCGAACCCTGGACGCGCTCGTCCAGCCGGTTGCCGGCTATCCGTCCGGTCTCGGTGGAACCATAGGTCTCGACGATCTCTATACCGTAACGCTCCTTGAATTCGTTCCATACTGCCGGCGGCAGCGGCGCTGCCCCGGAAACGCATAGCCGCACTTTAGAAAGATCGTAATCCTTATCCGCGGCCTGCAAAAGCTTTATATAAGCCGAAGCGGCGTGCGAGAAAAAGCTTATCTTCCCTGACGCTAATGCTTCAAGGGTAGCTTTTTCGTCGAACCATTCATGAAGGTAGAGCGTATTGCCATGGTAAATAGCGCCTGATAATCCCATCACTATCCCCAGCATATGGCTAAGCGGTACGGTAACCAGGAGCGTATCATCGTGCGTCCAGCCCCACACCTGCGAGCACACCTTTATATTCCATATATGGTTCGAGTGCGTGTTGGGAACGGCTTTGGGCTTGCCGGTTGTCCCTGATGTAAATGTCAGACTTACTATCTGTTCGTCCGGGGGCAGTTTCACAGCCGCCGCCGGCGACCCTTCATAACTGCGGATATCCTTAATAAGGACCGCCATTTCCTGGTGTTTCTGGCTGAAACGGTTTAAATACCCTTCATTAGTGATAATCAGTTTAGGCGGAAGCTGGTCGATTATGTTGTCCAGTTCCAGGCTTTTATACGTAGGATCCATCGGCAGCGCGATATGGCCGCTGCGGACAACAGCCAGATAAGCTTCTACGAATTCTATTGAATTCGGCAGCATTATGGCTATCACTTCCTGACGGTCTGATGCCGCCCGGTTCGATATATAAGCGGACGGAGCCTTCGTAGCCTCCCACAGCCGGCTCCAGCTTATTGAACGGTTATTGAATATTATTGCCGGTTTGCCGGCATAATCCCGCGCGTTACGAATTAAATAGTCGGTAAGATATTCCGTGCTGATACTAAAGTTCCCTCTTTCGAAACTGAATTACTCTGTTTCTATTATACAGGGCGGGCTGAGCGCAGCCTGAGCTGCCGCGCATTACTTATCATCTTTGAGCTTGACCGGATGCCCCCCAAAGGCTATTCGCAGAGCACCCACCATGCGGGCGGCAAAAGACGCCTGAACATATTTGTCCGTCTCTGACCGGAGCCTGAAATTCCGGGCCTGTTCGATTGATTCGACCGGCAGATTGTTCCTCTTAGCCTCTTCTATTGTCCAGACCGCTTCGGGCGAAGCGGAGCCGATTACGCCCGCTACTTTTTCCAATCCCGGATCAGCCTGAAGGGCTTCTACGGCCCTGTCCAGCATGAAACCGGATACCAAAGTGCCCTGCTGGTACAGTTTAGCTACTTTCACGAGGTCAAAATCGTAATCGGAATTCGCTAATACTCCGAACCCCTCTCCCAATGCCTGCATTATCGGATACTCAATGCCGTTATGTACCATTTTTACGAAATGGCCCGCACCGCCCGGGCCGAAGTATTCGTGACCTCCGCTGGGTTTCGCCAAGCTGTCTAAGATGGGCGTAACGTATTCATAGGCGCTTTTATCGCCGCCTACCATTTGGGGATATCCTTCCGTGGCGGCAATTATCCCGCCGCTGATGCCTATCCCCAAAAACCTGATACCTTTGCTTTCCAGCTCTCTAAAGTGGCGTTCAGTATCTTTATAGTGGCTGTTACCGGCATCTATGAGGATATCGCCTTTATCCAGAAGGCCTGAAATCTCAGTTAGTAAAAGCTCGGTCGGCACTCCCTCCGGCAGCATGGTCAGGACGACCCGTGGAGTCTCCAGGGACCGGACAAGCTCCTCGATACTGCCCGCAACCGATAGATTTTTATAATCGGAGAGCCTGGCGGCCAAGGCCTCGGCTTTCTCGTGAGTGCGGTTCCATACGGCTACTTCCTGCCCATCCTTTATCAGCTTCTCGGCCATCCGGCCGCCCATCTTCCCAAGCCCCGCGATAGCGATTTTCATCGTACCTCTCCTTTATAATCATTAAAAACAGTTACATTTTTAAGCGCCTTCAGCTGCTGCGCCGGCTGTTCCAGGGCAGGCACTTCGCCTTCAAGCATATCCAGCTGGGCGTATTTCTCTTTGCCGACGGCATAGACAACCACTTCATCCAGCTTCTTAAGCAGTTTTACGGTCGGGGTAAGGCGTTTAAAATCATCCCAGTCATACCCAGCCACGTCTTCTTCGGAAAGAACGGACTGGCTGCCGGGCTTAATCCCAAAGATGTGTCCATCCGGACCCATCCCCGCCAGCGCCAGGCTGTAGCTACACGTATTGATTGCTTCGTTCAGGAAGGCAGCGTACTCCCGGGCGGTATCAGGCATATCCTTTCCTTGCAGCACGGGCCATAGCTGCGCCCCGGACAAACTGAACCCTTTATTTTCCAGCTGGTGCCAATTAGAGTCGGCGTGCCCAACGGCGCCAAAGCGTTCGTCTGTAAGAGTCACCGTAAGATTATTCAGATTATCCACGGCCGCCAGCACTTGGGCGGCTTTTACGGCAACATCCATAGCCGAGCCGCCGGCCACCAGCCAAAGCACCTTGCCGCCCTTTCCCAGTTCATTCCGAATCCTGCCGGCAATATACTCGGATACGGCGGACATGTCATTTATCTTTTGGAACTTCAACACCGCAGCGCCCCTTTATCTATTAATTATAACAACCTGTGATTTCACGCACTACGCTTATGATAAATTTCTCACATGAGTCCGCTAAGCTATTTCACAGCGACTTGTATTAAATATAAATACACTACTAAGCACAATAACTTAGGGGGAGTTATGAAAAAACATTCGGCCTTCGCGGGCCAAATAAAAGACAACACATTAGACAAGTACTACATCCTTACCAGACCGTCCAAACTTTCTGATTTGTCGCTGGATGAGCTTGAGGCTGACGATTCGGCTGGCTGGAGGGAGAAATCCCGGCAGCTGCAGGCGCGCCGCTGGCGAAAGATCAAGCACCAGCTGGCATAAGCGGCAGACATTTCCGAGTTTTAGAATACCCAACCAGTTCAACCGCTCTGCGTGAGAATGTCGAGCCCTGCGTAGAGAGTGTTGATAGAAAAAGAAGCGATCCTTACCCGGCACTGGGCAAATACTTACTACCCAGTTAGAGAAGAGTCCGAGGCGAAAAGGGTCGCTCTTTTATTTAGCTCGGAAGTAAATGGCGGCGATATCGATGGTATCGGTTGCCGTGCCGTCGTTGCCGGCCATCGCCCGCCGTATCGGTCCTTCAAAAACCTCTTCCCTTATAGCGTCCCAGCGGCCGTCATTGACAATCGGCCTTTCAAAAAAATGGCGGTAGGAGTTGTACGCCCAGATATAATCCGGCAGTCTTTCTTCGTCGATCAGCATCGTGTCCTGGTAGACCAAAGGCTCGTTTACGATATCAAAATCCTGTGATAGCATCTCAACGGCCTGCGGATAATATAGCCGGGATGAAACCGTGGTCGAGGCCGGATTCCTTAGCACTTCTCCGGCCTTCTGCAGCGAATTTTTAAAGTTCCGCTTATCATTAGGCCCGTTCGTAATCAGCATGCCAATAGCCCCCGGCGCCATCACCCTGCCGGCTTCTGAAAATGCCTGCCTGATATCGGAAAAATGGTAGGCGGAATGTATCATGGTGAGTTTAGAAACGCTGTTATCCGGCAATGGGATATCCTCGGCCACAGCCTCAACCGGCTGGATGTATGTGATCCCAGGCGCTTGGATACCAGCAGCGGGAGGACCTATTTCTGCAGAAAACCTTTTAAAATCAGCTGACGGTAATAACCGGACATCGGTAAGGCCTCTCTGCCACAGCGCGATTCCAAGATGGTAATATTTGACGTCAAAATCAGTCACGATGCCCTGGCCTTCTTCATCCTCATCGGCGTGCGGCTCCAGAAGGTATACGGCCCGGGGTCGGTAAGTAGTAGCCATGCTTAGCCCGTCATACCCCATACCCGCGCCTACGTCCAAGACTATATCGCCATAACTTATTCCCAGCCTTCTCAGTGCCTCCCCATAAAAATCAAAACCGGACGCACCCCACTCGTGCATCTGACGGCGTATCCATCCGTCTGACGGATAGGAATAATTAGATACGCCAAGTTCTACCGAATACTCTTTTTTTCTGGGCATCTCGACTATCTTCCGTTAAGATGGGCTCCTCTTAAAAAATAACCTAAATCCTGCTATAATTAATTATACATGTCAAGCAGCCAACAGTTAAGAGAGAGCAAGCTACACGACCTCCTGCGGCAAGGCCGGCGTTATACTTTGGGCAAGCAACAGATAATCCAGTCCACTGAGGACCGGCAGGTGGTCAATATAATCCTAAGCGGCTACTTCAGAAAGTACCTGATTACCAACGACGGCTCAGTAGGCGCGATGATTATCTATGGGCCACAGGATATTTTCCCGGTAACCATTCTTTATAAAAAGCTGTTTAACCAGCCGCTTTATCACGGCATAGAGACGCATTTTTACGAGGCTTTGACTCCGGCGGAAGTCTGCACGGTGGATGCCGACCAGCTGGTCGAAGCTATTAAGAGCGACCCGGCATTATATCCGGATCTTCTGCAGGAAGTAGGCAGGCATCTGGACTTTTGCATCAACAGCATAGAGAACCTGGCGCTAAAAAATTCCGAAAAAAGAATCGCCCATATGCTTTGCTACTTCGCCAGGAAGTTCGGCACGGAAACGCCAAAAGGCATTACCATCGACATGCCTTTGACCCATCAGGGTATTGGAGAGATACTGAACATCACCAGGGAAACTGTTTCCACGAATATAAAGGGGCTTCGAGAAAGAGGCCTTCTGATA
>CAMLDA010000041.1 GCA_946478715.1 uncultured Candidatus Saccharibacteria bacterium
ATGTGATGGCTCAAGACTCCTCCTTTAAGACGGTTGAAGTTCCTGCTTTGCCTGCGGGTTAAAGCCGGTTCGGGCTAGCCTCACCTCTCTTTCTGATTTTTTGCTCTCAAACACCGATGTGGAGAGCTGGTGCTTGAGACAGTACTTAACCACAACTTGTCAGCCGTGGAGCTTTACTGCCCCACCGCTAGGCTTTTCAACTTTGGTGCTTTGTTTAGAAGCCTAGCGGCAGAGCAACAAAAAAACCGGACTTTTCTGCTGTAGTCCGGTTGTTGTTTCTTGCTTTTACGCGCGAGCTTACCAAACTACAGCATCATCCCGCTTCACGAGAATAATGCTAAAGTTGGTAAACATGTAATTACGCACGATGCTATCTGTTATACACGTTGTTAATAATATGTGCAAGTGTTCCGTGAGATGGAATATAATTACAGGACATGCATAATCTTTTTGATCCGGCCCACCTGGTGAAGGATTTCGGATACGCCGGCATCTTCATGGCGCTGTTTTTAGAGTCAGGCATCATCTTCGGTTTTTTCCTGCCCGGCGATAGCCTGTTATTCACGGCCGGGCTGCTGGCTTCGCAGCACTATCTGAACATTGCCGCGCTGATAGCGGTCAGTGTGACGGCCGCCATCCTGGGCAATAGCGCCGGTTATTATACGGGGAAGGTATTCGGCCCTTCGCTATTTAGCCGCCCCAAATCCTTTTGGTTCTCGCCTAAGCGCGTCCAGGAAGCCCATGAATTCTTCGTAAAAGAAGGGCCGCAATCTTTAATACTGGCGCGATTCATCCCGGCGGTCCGCACTTTCGTACCCATCGCCGCGGGAATCGGCCGGATGTCTTACCGGATTTTCTTAACGTTCAACGCCCTAGGCGGCCTGCTGTGGGGTATCCTGCTGCCGCTTCTGGGCTACACCCTGGGCCGGCATGTCCATAACATTGACAAATACTTGCTGCCGGTCATCTTCGTCATTATCATACTTTCGGCGCTGCCGGTAGCGATTCCCTATTTGCGCAAAAGACAGAAATCCTGACCGTTTGATTGTGATTTTTCAGACTGCGCCGGAAGTTTCTTTGGCTTATCATAAAGACGCTAATCGGAGGGCGGTATATGAAGAGCAAATTTATGATAGCCGGTATGACGGCAGCGGCCGGCGCCGGGTTCTTGGCGGCCAAGAAACGCTACGACAATAAACACTCGTATCATAAGATTCTGAGCCGGCTGGAAGACTATATCAGCGACATGCGCTAGCCGGATAAGACACCGCGGCGGCAGGCCCACTAACAAATAGCGCTATTGCTTATTTTAGTGTTTTTTGTTATAATTTACTTACTGACGGCTAATATCCGCCGCCGAAAAGACTTCTTAGAAAGTCCTGTCGGGGGTCGAAATTATGCTCGACGGTTGAACTTTGACAAGTTTGCATGGCAGGTCGGTCCGCACTGAACGTTATCCGGTGCAAAGGCTATAAATGCCGTTAAGAATTTCGCTACTAAGGTAGCCAGCATGTTTTCCATGCCCAAGCTATCCCCTGTAGCAATCGCCGCTTAATTTAAAGCGCGCGCATCGGTTCTTTGACGCCAGATAGAAGCCAACCGGTGTCATATCATCTGGACGCTCTGAAGCCTCAGTAATCCGCTGAGCTTCAGCTAAGACATCCTGGATTGCGTTAAGCGTTTTTTGACCGTTTTCAGCGCTTAATCAAGTTATTAAACGGCCTAAACCTGTAGTCATCAAGCTCGTCATCAATCGGACCCGGATGCGATTTCCGGCGACTCCACCAAAAGCGCACCAGCTAATGGCTGGTGCTTTTTTGTTTGTCCCGAAAAATTATAGGCGCATACTTAAATCATCATGGCGGTAAGGAAGAAACGTTCCGGTTATTTATGGCGCCGGATAGCCATTCCCGCGGTAATAGCCGCGGCAGCGGTCAGCGGGATATTTTGGAAGTTCTCGGAGCCAGGAGCGCCGGCTGACAAGGCCGTTCATACTGCACCCGGACAAAATTCATTGACGGCACTGCAGTGCGCCGCAAGACTGCCGTTGGCCGAACAGGCCGGGCAGGTCCTGATGGTTGGGTTAACGGCGAAATCCATGCCCGAGCAGGCGGCGGTTTTCAAGCGATATTACGTAGGCGGGGCCGTTATAATGACTTCTCCGGATAATCCGGCAGATGACAGCATAAACATTTTCAAAACTACAGGCGGCAGCAAAAATATCCCGCTGCTGATTTCAACTGACGAAGAAGGCGGACAGGTCCAGCGCTTTAAATCTCTCGGCTTGCTGCCGGCGCCAGCCGATATGGCCGGTCTGCACACCGCTTCACAGGCCCAAGCCGTCATTGCCGCCCATGCCAAGAAGCTGAAAGCTGTCGGTGTGGATATGGTACTGGGTCCCCTGGCGGACGTGGCGCCCGAAAACGGCGACAGCCCGCTTGGCGACCGGATTTTTTCCAGCGACCCCCAGGTGGTAAGTAATTATGACCTGGCCTATGTGCGCGGCTGGCAGGCTGGCGGCTTGCTGCCCACCTTAAAACACTTCCCGGGTATGGGCTCGGCAAGCGGCAATACTGATTTTCAGCCGGCTACCACGCCTCCGCTCAGCCAGTTAAAAGAGCGTGACTTCATTCCCTACCGGAACCTCCCGGCCAGCGGCACGGCCATAATGGTAGGCAACCAGAGCGTCCCCGGCTGGTCGGATGGGCCAGCTAGCCTAAGCCCCGTAGTTTATAAATATCTAAGAGATACCCTGGGCTTAAAAGATAGCCTTATCATCACCGATTCGCTAGCGGCCCAAGCGGTCAACGGCCAGATATCCGTATCAGGCGCGGTGGTACAGGCTATCGCCGCCGGCGGCGATGTAGCCATAGTCGTGGACCCGCACGTAGACAAGATAACCGTTCAGGAAAACACCGCTCTGATCAAACAATCCGTCCTCTCATTAGAGGCCGCAGTATCTGATGGTAAAGTCCCAAGACAGCGCCTGGCGCAGGCTGTCCAGCATAAGCTGGCGGCTCAGAAAATATCCCCCTGCGCGCTTTTAAAAGCGGGTTAGCTGGAACCGATATTCATCATCCACTCGACTCCGTACTTGTCGGTAAATGAACCGAACAAGTCACCCCAGGCCTCTTTTTTAAGAGGCGAAATCACATCACCGTCGGCGCTTAACGCATCAAATATCCGGCGCATCCGGGTCTCATCCTTGCCGCCCAGCGACAAAGTGACTTTCATGGCCCGCGGGCTGGCCTGGGCTGTGTCACTGCCCATCAGTTTGACGGCTCCGCCTTCCAGCGAAGCGTGCATCAGCCAGTCCGGGTTGGTGCCATTCGCGCTTACGCCCGCGTCCTTGTAGGTCGTAACTCGCAGCTCTCCGCCAAACACGCTTTTATAGAACTCCATCGCCTCTCTGCAATTGCCTTTGAAGAATATGTAGGGCTCTAAAACAATATCATCCATAAATCCTCCTCTTATATCCGATTATACCCTGCCGGGCTGGTGTTTTTTTGTTAGAAGTGTGTAAAATTTTTTAAGAATGCCTAAATATGAACTTGTAAGGGACGCCGGGGAAGTACCATATGACGAATGGGCCCTGCGGGGCGTAAAGGCTGTTCTATTCGACAAGGACGGCACACTGACTCACGCCAACCAGTTAACCCTGGTAGAAGATGTCATCGACCGTCTGCGGGCCCAGGAGCTGCATAAGCTTTTCACGCATATCGGCATAAGTTCGAATAACCACGATCCGGCGGCTGTCGAGGCTGTGGCGGGGATACTTGAAGACCGGCTGGGCATAGGAGTGCTGGCGCTTTCCCAGGCTGCTTACAGAAGAAAGCCCCATCCCCAGATGGGGCTGGCGGCGGCCGAACAGCTTGGGATAGCCCCCGAGGAACTGGGAATCGTAGGCGACAGGCGCTACACGGACGTGAGATTCGGGCTCAAGCTCAGGGCTCGCGCTATAGCATTATGCGAAAAAGCCGGCGAAGGCGACACCAGATTCGTCCCGACTCTGCGCCGCATAGAAAAAGTCTGGGTCAATGCTGACCGAGCCGTCCGGCGGGCCGCTTAAGGCTGCTTGGTTGAGCTATCTTAATATCAGCCGAGACAAGAAACTTAAGAGAGTTTTTGGGCGGCAATCTCTATAGCTGCCGTTTCGCCGGCATTTAGTATCTTTAGGAACTGTTTTTGCTGTTTTTTCAGTATTTTGCCGGCTTCCTGGTACTTCTTGGCGCCTTTAGCCGTGAGAGTGACGTCCCGCTGGCGGCTGTCCTTTTTATTCCGGACGATGCTGACCAGCCCCTGCTTCTTCATTGACTGCAGCTGCCGGCTTACGTTAGCCTCTGTCTGCCGCAGCTCCAGCGCTACCAGCCGCTGCGATGCGACAGCGTGGCGGTCAAGAACGCTCATTATCCGGGCGGCCGAAAGGCCTATTCCCGCCTCGGTTTCCAGCATTTCTTCCGCTGAATGTTGTAATACGTACGACAAGTGGAGCAGGGGAGGGAACTTATTCTTAGCCATGATGGTTATCCTTAATTACGCATCCAGCATATTGGAAAAATACTTAACAAGTCAAGTATTTAGCAGAGCAGGGGATCAGAGTAGGCTTTGGACGTCCTGGTTGTAGTCGGCGGGGTTCAGGTTGTTATCGAAGTTTATGCCGTCAAGGGTGCTTTCAACGCTGTTCAGGTCGGCGGTCGTCTTGATGGTCTTCACTGTCTGCGACGAGGCCGTGCCGGATGAGGTATCGGTACCCTTTTTGTTATTCTGCTCCACCTTGTAGGCGGCAAAGGCGATAACGGCGGCTACAGCTGCCAGCAGCAGCAGGCCAAGGTGGGCCATGCCATTTTGCGGATGCTTTTTCATTTCTTCTGCCCTCCTATTGATTAGCGGCGTTAGTTGTATTACCGACGCCATCACTGGTGTTATTGGCGGTCGAAGCGCCTTCCAGCGCCTTTACGAGGTCTACCAAGGCCGCGCGGTAGGCTTTAAGCGTATCCCGGGTACTGCCTATGGCTGATTGGAAAGCGCTGACAGCGCTGGCTACATCGGGAGCGGTGCAGTCGATGCTTATATCTGTACTCTGAAGGGCAACGATACTTGCATCAGCGTTCGTCTGGGCGACGTCAGCGGCCGCTTTGAGCGCAGTGTAGTTGGTGACATCAAGCTGTTTGGCGGAATAGAAGTTCTGAACCTGGGTATAGATATTATCAAACACCTGCTTATGCTGTTTGGCCCAGCGCACGGAATTCGCCATCCGATTAGTAAGCGCGTTTTTGCGGGCCGTGCAGGACTTCTGGCGGGCTTCGGCGCTGTGCTGTTCCCGGGCCTGTTCGCGCTCCGTCCTGACTTTCTCCTTGGCCTGCAGGCGGAATTGTTCCGCCAGGTCATTACCGCTCTTTTCGGCTTCGGCTGAATCCTGCGTACTGTTATCCGCAGCCCCTGTCGAGTCCGTAGAGTCCGTAGAGTCCGTCGAGTTAGTTGAATTAGTATCGTCCGTGGTAGCCCGTGCCGCCGCGGGGGCCGCCATCGCCACTCCGCTGAATAACAGCACCGCGGCCAGGCTAAGTATGCTTCTTTTTAATCTATCCATAGTAATTCTAATCATAGTCTTGTGGCCGGTTTTGTAAAGCTTATGTTCTATAGGCTTCGTAAAGTTCATGCCAATCCTGCAGGCTGAGGTTCTGGGCTCGCAGGTCGCCGCTGATTCCGGCTTTTTGCAGCAGCTTATCGGCTTCTTCCCTGCCGATACGCAAACCCGCCGACAGGCTGCCCCGCAGTTTTTTGCGCCGTCCGGCGAACCCGGCTTTGACGACCCGGAAGAACAGCCGGCTGTCCAGCTCCCCAAAC
>CAMLDA010000042.1 GCA_946478715.1 uncultured Candidatus Saccharibacteria bacterium
GGACCGCTACCAGCATCAGGATCGTGCCGGGCACAAGGTGGGAGATATGCAAAGTGGTACCGCCAATCTGCGGGTAACCGGACACTTTAAGGTAGGACCTTATGACCAATATCGTGGTGATGGCCGATATGAAAAAAGTATCGAAAAGCTGCGCGAATTCAACGTTTCTGACTATTCGGACAAGGCGTATCATATTTTTTACTTTAGCAGTTTTAGTTCGTCAGAAGATAGTTCCCTCGACTGTCCGGGCTTAAGGCCGTTTAGGGTAAGGGGGCCGTATTGGCTGCGATGGAGCTTTATGACGCTTAAGCCAGCCGCCGCCAGCATCCGCTTGACCTGGTGGTTGCGGCCTTCGTGGATGGTCAGTTCAATTTTATCGTCTGATAACTTACGGGCTTTGGCCGGTGCCGTTTTACCGTCCTCCAGGTCAATGCCGGTACTTAATTTATTAAGTACTACACCGGTGATAGCACCCCTGACCATAGCCTCATATACTTTATCGACTCTGAAACTGGGGTGCATCAGACGGTGGGCCAATTCTCCATCATTTGTCAGCAGCAGTGCGCCGCTGGTGTCATAATCCAGCCTGCCTACCGGCACTACCCTTTCAGGCGTGTCAATCAGGTCGGTGACTTTCCGCCTGCCCTTATCGTCCTTCAAGGTCGTCACATAGCCGGCCGGTTTATAAAGAAGTATGTATCGTGAACTCTGCAGGCTGACTTCCCTGCCGTCCAGCTCCACCTTATCCGCAGCGGATACCTCTGAATTAAGCTGTCCCTTTTGCCCGTTTACCGCCACCCGTCCGGATTTAATCAGTTCATCAGCACCCCGCCTTGATGATATTCCGGCTTTTGCCAAATACGCGTTCAATCTCATAGGCCTATTTTAACAGTGGTGGATTTTTTGTATAATAGGCAGGCAAATCTGGGGCTATAGCTCAGTTGGCTAGAGCGCTTGTATGGCATACAAGAGGTCAGGAGTTCGAGTCTCCTTAGCTCCACCAGATTGATCCGGCTTCAGCCGGATTTTTTAATGGTGATGGTCGGGGCCAACGCCTTTGGACATCACGAAGCGGTTGACCGGTACGGTCAGCACGAAAGCGATAGTCAGGCTTAGTGCCAGGCTCCACCAGAAAAGAAAGTCTGCGAGTTTAGCGTTAATAGCTCCCGGAATCAGCCATTCGGAAACGTTATCGATGATTTCCATAGAGATTATAGATATGGTATCGACGGCAAGGGCCAGTTTAACCGCATCTTTCGCCGTCATATCTTTTCGGGCGCCCCAGAAAGTAAGCCCGTAACCGATAATAAATGCCAGCACTACTGCCAGCACGGTTTGAACAAGGTTGTTCATATTCTGGCCTATGGCCATGCCCAGAACTTCGCCGATACCGCAGCCGGTAAGGCAGTGGCGGGTGTGGGTTATAGCCTGGCGCGTCAGATGGTCAAACATTTACTTCAGGGCCTCGGCCAGCACGACGGCCTGGTTATGCTCAGTATCATGAGCCCCGTACAGCAGAGTCAGCCTACCGTGGTCTTTTTCCAATTTTTTTAGCGATTTCAAAAGCTCTTTCTTCTCTTTTAATTCATCTTGGTAACGTTTTTTGAATACCGGCCATTTAGCGGCCTCGTGGTTAAACCATTTGCGCAGTTCGTTTGAAGGGCCTATGTCCTTCATCCAGATATCAATCGCCGCCTTTTCTTTACTTAAACCGCGCGGCCACAGCCGGTCCACCAGCACCCGGTAACCGTCATCGCTGCTCTTTGATTCATATACCCGCTTAATACTAATCATATATATGGTGGAGACGATGAGAGTCGAACTCACGACCTCCGCAATGCGAATGCGGCGCTCTAGCCAACTGAGCTACGTCCCCTAACAGAGGTTAATTATAGCAAAAACTGCTCAAGGTGAGCAGTTTTGCTTCTTCGCGCAGCCCACCCGCGGGCCCGGGTGAGAAGCTTTTTTGTTTTTGGCCCAAGACCGTAGCCTTAGGCGACAGGGTGTTTATTTTGCTTGTCTTTGCGCGAGCCCTGGTGCGCGAAGCTTACCTTTATTACACGCTTAAGTTTACTTACTGTCAAGCATCCTTAGGAATTCCTGTTCATCAACCTGTTTGGTGCCGAGTTTTTCGGCTTTGGCCAGCTTGCCGGCTCCTACATTCGCGCCCACTACCAGATAGTCCGTTTCTTTGCCCACACTGCTTTGGAAGGTGCCGCCCAGCGAACGGATACGCTCCCCGGCTTCTTCGCGGCTCATGCTTTCCAGACTGCCGGTCACCACGAAACTTTTGCCGGTAAGCGGGCCGTCGATTTCTTTGGCGGATTCAGGCTTAACGCCAAGCGCTTGGAATTTCTCTAACAGCTTATTGTTGCGGGGCTCCTCAAACCATTCCACTATGGCTTCGGCTACCACTTCGCCGATACCTTCTACCCGGGACAGCTCGTCAATCGTTGAATTACTTAACATGTTAAGTGTTTTGAAGTGAGCGGCCAGGTCGATTGCCGTCTGGGTGCCCACATGGCGGATTCCGAGCCCATAAATGAACCGCGCCAGCGGCGGGTGCTTTTTATCATGGATGGCCTTAATGAGTTTTGAAGCGGATATCTCGGCGAAACGCTCCAGTTTAAGCAAGTCCTCTTTTTTAATCTTATAAATATCGGCGGCATCCCTAACCAGACCGGCCTGAAGCAGCGCGATAACGTTCTTTTCGCCCAGGCCTTCGATATCCAGCGCTCCTTTGCTGGCATAATGCTCTATCTGTTTCCATGCCCGGCTGGGGCAAGCGTTATTGGGACAGCGCCAGACGGCCTCTTCGGCTTTGGCTTTAACCAGCTTGGTGCCGCAATCCGGGCAATGGGTTGGCATGACAAACTTTTTTTCGCTGCCGTCCCGCAGTTTTACCAGCGGCGCCACCACTTCCGGGATGATGTCGCCGGCCTTATGGACGATAACGGTATCGCCGATGCGGATGTCCTTGCGCCTGACCTCGCCTTCGTTGTGCATGGTGGCCATCTGAACCGTACTGCCGGCCACGACCACCGGTTCCAGCATGGCGACGGGTGTAGCCGAACCTGTCCGCCCGATGCTGACGAATATGTCTTTCACCCGTGTAGTAGCCTGTTCCGCCGGATATTTGTAAGCCACCGCGCCGCGCGGCGCTTTACCTACCACCCCCAGGCGGGCCTGCAGCCGGCGGTCATTCACCTTTACCACCAAGCCGTCGGTATTGAACGGCAGGTCCTGGCGTTTGTCTTCCCATTCCTTTACGAACTCCATGACTTCCCGGGGCTTATTAGCCGTCCTAGCCATGGCGTTGGCGATAATACCCAGCTGGCGCAGGGCTTTATAGACGTACTCATTGGTAGGCGTATCGTCCGGATTATCACGCAGCATGTCATAGGCGTGAAACTGCAGCGGGCGCCCGGCAACCAGCTTGGGGTCCAGCTGGCGGATAGTCCCCGCCGCTAAGTTGCGCGGGTTGGCGAATTTTGGAAGGCCTTGTTTTTCACGCTCTTCATTCAGTTTCCTGAACTGGTCCTTATACATCACGATTTCGCCGCGGATTTCCGTGCGCCCCTTTGTAAATCCTTCAAATCCCTTGGCATGCCGCAGCCGCAGCGGGATTGATTCGATAGTCCGGATGTTAGCAGTGACATCTTCGCCTACGAAACCGTCGCCGCGGGTTATGCCCTGGGCCAGAACCCCATCTTCGTAAACCAGCGCGCAGGCCAGGCCGTCCATCTTAAGGTCCATGAAGAAGTCTATGTCATCGCGTCCGGCCAGTTTTGATATCCGGTTAACCCAGGCCATAAACTCATCTTCATCAAAGACGTCATTAAGGCTGAGCATCCGGCTGCGGTGTTCAATCTTATTGAATTGGGGCAGCGGCTGGCCGGCTACGCGCTGGGTAGGCGAGTCCGGCGTAATAAGTTCGGGATGCTCCGCTTCTATCTGGCTTAGCTCATGCTTCAGGCTGTCGGCGGCGGCTTCGCTCATAATCGATTTGTTCAGCACATGGTAGCTGTACCGGTAGTCGTTTATCAGCTCCCTAAGCTTGGCGGCGCGTGCGGCCGGCGAATCCTTCATTCCAAGAGCCCCCTGTAAAGGCTGTACAGATAAGTGTGCGCGAACAGGATCGCAATCATGCTCAGGATATAAAAGACCCAGGGTACCGCCGCCGAAGCGTACAAGATAAGCGGTACGATGACAGCGGCCATCACGATGAAGACGAATAAGGGAAGAAAGAGCACGCGGCGGATGACAATTAACCGGCGGAACCTTACTAAATCCTTGGCGGAGCGCAGGGCTTGGCGCGGCTGCATGTCCGGCAGGGTCACGATGTAAGCGGCAAACACCGACGCGCTTACCATATAAAGCGACCAGGCTGCCAGCAGCGCGAAGAATATAGCCGTCAGGGTTGTCGCCAGTCCTGAATCATTAAAAACGCTTGAAGAAACTGTCGCCAATACCGTCCCTCCGATAGTTACCGGCAGCAGCTGGATTATCATTACCGCAATTACCAGCAAGAAGGGTATCAGAGGCGTCATAGAGCTGTAATAAGCCTGTTTTATGAATACCCGCTGGCCGGAAAGCAAGTGCCGCAGCGCCCAGATTATGGTCAGGCTGGCTATGACGAAAAGGACGCTTTGCAGAGCGGAGCCGGTAGCGCTGCCGCTGGCTCCCGACGTGCCTACTAACGCGGCAAATCCGCCGGCCGCCCGCCATAGGCCGTGGCCGCCGTCAATCTGCAGGTTACTTTTTATATCGCTGAAACTGGAGTTTATATCGCTGATAACGCTGGAGAAAATTATGTTCAGGATCAGATAAACCAGCACGATCCCTCCCAGGGTCTTCCAATTCAAGGCTATCGTCTTAATCGACCGCCATGCCAGCCTAAAACTGCCTATCAGAGGCTTACGCTGGCGGGCGCGCTGCCTGGCTTTTGTCCGATGCTGCTTTTTGGTCAGATTACGGGTACGCCCAGCCGGGGCGGCCGTATTCTTGGGCCGCTTTTTATCTCCCTTTTTTGCCATGCACTAATTATATAACTTACAGGGGTGAATAGCTATAATTTCATCGATCTGAGGGCTTTGATACGGGCCTCTATAGGCGGGTGGGTACTGAACAGATTCAGCATGCTGTGGCCGCGCAGCGGGTTAGCGAAAAACATGTGCGCGGTGGAGGTATTCTGTACAGACGTAGCGCTGCCGGTGCGCTCAATCTTTTCCAGGGCGCTGGCCAGGCCTTCCGGGTAGCGCGTCGTCAGAGCGCCGGTGGCATCCGCCAGGTATTCGCGGCGGCGGCTGATGGCCAGCTGCAGCAGACTGGCCGCCAGCGGAGCCAGAAACGCGGCGGCGAAAGCTAAAAGTATCATCATCTGGTTGTTGCCCTCCCGGTCATCGCGCCCGCCAAAGAATGACCAGCGCAGGAAAAAGTCGGCAATCATAGAAATAATCCCGACCAGGGCGAACGCCAAGGTGTTAACCCGCATATCGTAGTTTTTGACATGTCCCAGCTCGTGGGCGATGACACCTTGCAGTTCATTATCGTCCATTATCCTCAGCAGGCCTGTGGTAGCACAGACCACGGCGTTATTGTAATTGCGGCCGGTAGCAAAGGCGTTGGGCGACGGGTCGTCCATTATATACACCTTCGGCATGGGCAGGCCGTCGGTTATGGCCAGGTTTTCCACGGTCCGCCAAAGCC
>CAMLDA010000043.1 GCA_946478715.1 uncultured Candidatus Saccharibacteria bacterium
CAGAAGACAGGCCATCAGCAGTGGGATTTTATAAACGTGTTTTGAAAACCGCGCACTTTTCATTTTCATTTTGTTTTTTTGTTTTAGTGATTACTTACTTCAAATCTATACCATAACCATTATTGTGTAAACAGTATTTTTAAAAAGTTATCCACAGTCCGTTAATACGTGGCGACAACCACCAGGTCGTGGTACATCACGTAATCACCGGCCGGCGTCAGCACTCCGGCGCCGGCGATATAAGAGATGGTGTAGTCTGTAAGCCCCCAGCCGCTGCTGCCGGCCGGAGTCCCGGCAATGGTGTCCCCGACATTGTACTGGAATTGATTGGCGGTGTTATAGCCGGCGGTAGCAACGCCCGTAGCAAAGGTGCCGTCCGGCTGCGGCGACGGGTCCGACCCGAAAGATACCGGGGCTGTATTATGCGTCAGGTTTATCCCGAACTCCTCGGTACCGACCGAGGGTGCACCCAAGGTGGTTTTGGCCGCCAGGGTGTGAGTTTGGCTGCCGCTAGTATAAGAGGGTGGCTGGCTGACCGTCTGGACCGTATAGCCGGTGTTTATATAGGCCCTTACATAAAACGAGGCCGTTCCGGTGTTAGTGTGCGATGTGTCAATTACCCCCAGATCCACTATTGGCGTATCGACGCCCAATTCCAGGAAAGGCTCGTTTGGCGACAGGAACCCTGAATAAGCTTGGTAGTTAGCGCTGCTGCCGCGGCCGACACCTAGCGCGCCGGCGCTGGCGGTAGCGCGAAAATTGGCAGAGGACTGATTATTATCGCCGCCGGCTCCAAAGAACACCTCATTCGTCTTATATTTACTGGAGCTGTACTGGGCTAAGGCTACACTGCCAAAGACTACCAGCACCAGAGGTATCATTCCCAGCGACCATAAGCGTTTCATCTAGGATGAGTATACCAAAGCGCCTAAGGTAATTACCTGGTTTTGAAAGAGTTGGCTATATTCAGGATGGAATCCGGCTGCGGGTCGAGCCCCAGGTCTTTATAGGTTATGACGAACTGTATCGGCTGGCCGCTGGAGCGCCTGAGCTTAAGCTGGTAATCGCCGTTGATTTCCGATAGCACTATGTAATACTGCGGTGAGTCCGGATCGCACAGCATCGTGGCGTGGTTGATTTCCAGCTCCTTAACCTTGTGAAGCTCGTTTTTAGCATAGGTATTGCCGCATGGGTCAGAGACATCGGTGGCTTTCAGGCTGTTATCATTGACGATTCTTACCGGCAGGACCCTAGGCGTAGCCAGGTATAAAGGTATGGGTACCTGGTTCATATAGACCATCATCTCGGCTTCCATGACGTTCTTGCGGAACTTATGGTAGACAAACTTGGTAGGAGTGCTGTTTTTCTTATCTACGATCCAGGTGTCCGTGTCTTCGAACTGGAACTAATCATTAGTGAAGGTGGTTTTGTTGCCGGTTATGACGCTGTTCTCAACGGCCGAGGTCACCGGTTTTGTCTGGTCAGGCTGGCGAAGACCTAAATATATATAGGTCCCCACGGCGATGAAAGGGATCAGAGCCAGGAAGGTAAATATCATCCGGCGGCGGAATTCGGCGTGCCTGGCCCTCCGCAGCCGCTTGCGGTAAACGTAAGCACTGCTCATAATACATGCTAGTTAAACATAAGCTTACAAAAATGCCCAGTGACGAAAACAAGCCCGCTGACGGCGCGCAGACCCCTGTGCAGCCGGCGGCTCCAACCGAAAGCGACAGCCTGGAAACGCCGGCCGGTGGCAGCGCCCCGGCGCCTTCAGACGCTCCGCCCCCCAAGCCGGGCGGCTGGCACAATCTGCCATTTATCCGGAATATGTGGCTGATGGTCTTCGTGCTGGTGGTAATAGCTGGTGCGGCGGTGGTTTTCGTAAGCCTTAAATCTTCCAAATCTACCACCCAGGTCACCAAGGCCGGTTCGCTGACCGACCAGCAGCTGGCCTCTTTAAAGGGGAATACGACCCTGGTAGGCGACGCCAAACAGACATTAGATGTCCAGAGTAACTCCATATTTGAGGGCGAGGTGCTCCTTAGGTCCAATTTGGACGTAGCGGGTTCTCTTAAGGTGGGCAGCGGCATATCTATCCCTTCCATAACCGTCGGCGGCAACGGGACATTCGGCCAGATAGGCATCAGCGGCGGTTTTAACGTGGCCGGCGACACGACCCTGGGAGGACAACTGACGGTCCAGAAGAATCTGACAGTGAACGGTTCGGCCAGTTTTGGCAATCTGAGCGTCTCGCAGCTGGGAGTCACGACCCTGCAGCTAAGAGGGGATCTGAATATCAACCAGCACATCAACGCCAGCGGCGGAACTCCCGGCCGGTCACTAGGCACCGCGGTGGGGAGCGGCGGCCAGGCATCAGTCAGCGGCTCCGATACCGCCGGCACGGTCAATATCAGCACCGGGGGCAGCCCGCCGGCCGGGTGCTTCATAACGGTTCAGTTCGTCCACGCCTTTTCCAGTACTCCGCACGTAGTTATCAGCCCATCCAACAGCTCTGCGGCCGGGCTGGATTACTATGTCAGCCGTACCGCCGGCAGCTTCAGCGTTTGCACCGCTTCCGCTCCATCCGCCAGCACGACGTACACTTTCGACTACATCGCCATCCACTAAATACTTAACCTGTTAAGTAGTTTTAAACGTCCAGGAAGACTTTGACTTCGTCGGCTTTGACGTGGATGACGCCGCGGTTGACGTTCATCTTAAAATCCTGCTGGCTGGGCTGGCGCACGGTTATCTCTCCGGGCTCCAGCAGTGATATGAAACTATGGTGCCCCGGCAGAACATCAAAAGGGCCAACCCGGTTCAGGGCCGTCACACTGGTCCCCGGCCCGTCAAAATAAATTTTGAATGGCGCGTATATCTTCACCTTCATCGTTCCGGATGTCTGGGGGGGTTTGTCGCTCATTTACCGTGGATAATGGCTTCTACGCCGTTCAAGGTTTCATCACGGCTGGAGTATTCGCCTTTTTTGTTAGAGAAAATCTCAGATACGAACATATTCTGAGAAAAGTATTCTATAAGCTTCTTGGCCTTGGCGAAGTCGCTGCGGTCCTGCGGGGACAGTTCGCTTTCGCCAATGATGGCGATGATATTCTTAAGAGATTCGTATTTCTGGAGCAAAGCCTGGACTTCCACGCTCAAGGCGTAATGGCGCTCGCCGACGATGTCGGGGCTGAGCAGGCTGGACGTGGTTCGTATAAGGTCTACGGCCGGGCGGATACCCTGCTCGGCTACTTTACGGGAAAGGACTATCGTACCGTCAAGCTCGTGCTGGATCATCAGCACGGCCGGGTCGGAAAGGTCGTCAGCGGGGACATAGATAGTCTGAATTGATGTGATTGAGCCGTTCTCATTCGAACTTAAGCGGTCCTGCAGCAGCTTAACATCGCTGAATATGGTTGCTTCGTAGCCGCCTTCGGATGGAATCTGGCCAAGGATGGTCGCCAGCTCGTTGTGGGCCTGGATGTAACGGTACATATTGTCGGCAAAGAACAGGATGTCCTTTTTTTCTACATCGCGCATATGTTCGGCGGCGGCCACCGATGAAACGGCAATCAGCATTCTTTGCACCGGATTCTGGTCCATCTGCCCGAAGAACATGCAGGTGCTCTTAAGTAGGTCACCTTCTTTCAGCGTTTCATAAAGTTCATGCCCCTCCCGGATACGTTCTCCGATACCGGCGAACATGCTAAGCCCCTGCCCCGACTTGGCGACATTATGGATAAGCTCCATCGTCAGAACGGTCTTTCCAACGCCGGCGCCGCCGATAATACCCATCTTCGAACCTTTAAGGAAAGGAGTGAAGAAGTCAATTACCCGCAGGCCGGTCTCCAGGATGTCGCGCTTGGCTGATTTGAAAGATGAATTACGGCCCGGCACCATCATTATCTCGCGCATCTTGGTATCCGGGGTTATATTCATTTCCAAGCCGTCCAGCGGGCGCCCCAGGGCGTTCAGCACCCGCCCGATGGTTATATCACCGACAGGTATCTCGATTCCTTTTCCGGTACGTTCCACCGCCATGTTTTTCTGCAAAAAGACATCGCCGGTTACGTTCAGGCAGACCGCGGTATTGCCTTCCGTAAGGTGGTCCACCAGCAGCAGGCCCTTCTGCGGGCTTTGAGCTATCAGGACTTCGCCGATACCCGGCGGGTCCTCTTCGAACTGGATATTGACCACCAGCTCCTTGATAGCCTGGATGGAGCCGGTACTCATTCTCTAGCCCCCCTAAGGCCGTTAATAACCTCTTTCAGGCGTTCGTCCTTTTCGTGGCGGCGGGCCCTGTTGTACATAAGCCCTACGTCAGTCAGAGTGTCTTTGGCCCTTTCTTTGGCAATGCTCATCGCCCTGAAGCGGCTGGCGTACTGAGCCAGTTTTGACTCAAGGATGACCTCGCTGAGGCTGATCTGCAGCATGGTGGTTTCAAGGTGGCTGACCACCGCGTAGACGTTCGGCTCGAAAATATAATTCTTTTCACTGATGATCTCACCGCCGGCTTCAACGGTATTGCCCATATCGATGACTACCTTGCTTAAGCGGATGCTTTAGATACTCTGGGACATAAGCGACTTATAGCGCTGGTAATAAACGAGCGTTGAACGGTAGTTCTGGACTTCGGCGACTATTGGAGAGGTGTTGATATTCAGGTCGTGTTCCGGTGTTTTAAAGCTTTTTACGTAGGGTATGCGTTTTTGGTTTAACAGCAGCGCGCCATGATGGCCGATGATCAGGACATCATTTTTTGATGAATCATAAACCTTGGCCACTTCATTGACCAGGCGCTGGTCAATGTCGCCGCTAAAGCTGCCTTCGCTGGCCACCAGGATCATCAGCTCCTTATCGCTGACCTTGCCATGGCCTTCGCCGCGGCCAAAGCGGAACAGGCCGTCTACTCTGAGCTGGCTGTAAATCCGCCACAAGTCGCCGAAGAACTGCTGGGACTGCAGCACCTGTTCGCGGATCTGGGCGATATGGGCGCTGGCGATACCCTCGAAAGCGCTTGTCAGCTCCACCATCGTCGACATAGTCTCTTTTTCGGCCGCCAGTTCCTTTGAGCTGATCATGAGGCGTGCACCTCCTGCTGCGGCGAAGATTCAGAGGGCTGCGCGGTCGCCGCCGGTTGGTCAGGAGACACCGGCTGAGCCGGCCCGGCGCCGGGAGCAGCTAGTAGCGGCAGGGATTGTGTCAGCTGGGCTTTTACCGTATTAAAGTCTTCTTCGGCCTTGATGTTCTTAGCCAGCTCGATGACTTTTTTCTTTACGGCGGGTATATCCAGCGGCTGGGTGGTCGGGGTCTCCAGGATGACGCCCATCAGCAGCTGCTGGGCATTAAGGCTGTAAGTCTCACCGGGAATCTGGGTAAACGCTTCTTTCAGCCAGGTACCGCGGACGATGTCGGCTCTGGCCGAATCGGAGAGTTCAGCCCCGAAGTGCGAGAATTCCTGGGCCTGCTCATAAGCCGCCAGGGCTTTAAGGAGCGCCGAGTTCTGGTCTTTCTGTCGGTCGTTATAGCCGCGGGTACCGACGCGCGTGACCGACAAGCCCGTATTTAGCGCCGGGCGGACGCCTTCGCGGAAAACCTTC
>CAMLDA010000044.1 GCA_946478715.1 uncultured Candidatus Saccharibacteria bacterium
TCTGGGTTATAAGGTCGGATATGATATCAAACTTATAATGGGCTTTTTTAAGCAGCCCGGGCTGAGCCGCCCACTTTTTCAGGCTTTCTGATTTTTGAGAATAAGGCCATTCGGTAACTTCTTCGGAGATTTCAGCCAGCGATAAATTGCTATACGGATAGATGCTTTCGGCCAGCAGGTCGAATTCGCGGCGCGGCGAGGCGTCGAGCAGCTTTACCCTGTCTTCTAAGCCGCCGTCAGCGCTGAGCCACTCGCTGGCCAGTTTGGCCATGACTGACTGCGACATAGCTGAAGGTTCGTCGGCGGACTCAAGGGGCCGCTTGAACACCTGCGGCCATTTTTGGCGGGCGGCCATATAAATCTGCTTGGCGGCCCACTGCGCTTCCGGCTGTTCACGGGTTAGCAGCCGTGAGGTCATTTCCCGGACATCTTCTATATCTATGGTTAATGTGAATGAAGTCAGCGCGGCCAGCGGCGTCAGATGCATCAGCAGTTCATCAGCCTGCTTTTTATCGGCGGCTTTTTGCCTGATTTGCCTTTCCAGCTGCTGATATGAGGCAAGAAGCTCCCTGAAAGCGCCCGCGGTTTTTGGCATGCGGGCCGCATTGAATTTATACAGTTTGTAATCGCCTGAAGACCAGCTGCCCAGCGCCGGCGAGGTGCTGCCCGGCCTTATCTGCTCCATGAACATCTTTAGCAGCACGCTGCCCTCTTTGATGGGCAGACGGAGCGCCTTTTCATCGCTGCCGGCAACCGGAAAGGCGTCTTGCTCTTTGCCTACGGAAACCACGACGCTGCGCGACGGACGCGGTTTTTCGACCGGCAGAAGCGGCTTTACGGCATCCCATATAAGGTTATTGATGGCGGTGAAGTCCAGCTTTTTACCGTTCTGGCTGGATTCCAGCGCCCGGTAATCCTTTGGAAAAAGACGGCACAGCAGGTCGTAAGTGGCCAGGCGCTTCTTATACTCGGTAAGTTTGAGCTTGTTATTTGATGCGTGCTGAGCGGAAATATCAGCCGGCAGGCGCAGATAAAGGCTGATGTCCGGCCGCGGCACGCCCATCAGCTGGTATTCCAGGCTGTCGATCCACACGAAAAAGCCGCGCTGCTCGGTAGGGTCGCTGAATTTGCTACCCTGCTCGGCCATGCTGGCGCCCACATAGTTGCTGGCTAAAACGATTCTGCCGGATTCTACAGAGCGTTTGATACGCTCGGCGGCCTCGTACCTGTCCAGCGCGTAAAAAAGAGCGGCCGCGTAGGGGCTTACCTGTTCGGAATCGCCGTATCCGCCTTCTAAGTAGCGCCTTATGAAATGCCCTGAATCATGGGATAACCTGGGCAAATCCACCAGCTCAGCGTCATGGCCAACGGCCTTTAGACGCTCTGCAAGCAGGTTGAGCTGGCTGGCAGCACCGGAACCCGGCGCGCCTTCTATAACGATGAATAAACCTTTGGCCACGTCACTCCTTATCGTATCTTAAGTATAAAAGAATCTACCAGATAATAAAATTGCCCGGATTTAAAAATTCATGCGGATGTTGAGGCGCTTTGGCGAGTATGAAAGAATCAGTACATGCTGGTAAAAAAATCCGCACGAAAAAGCCGTTTTCATGAGGGTTTGGAAAAACTTTATGGCTTTAAGATTGAGTCGGTATTACCCGAACATATGGGCTATCGCAACCGGTCCTACCCTTTTACCACGGAGGCCGGAGAACATCTGAACTTTATTGTCTATAAAGACGAGCCGGATATATTGAACCGGGTCAGAAACGCTAATAAGGTATCGGGATTATTATCTGCAGGCCTGCCGGCGCGGACGCCGTATGACGGCCGGCTGATTGAAGTTGCGGCGGGCGGCAGGCGCCTGGTTGGCTGCCTGTACCGCTATTTGCCAGGCGAAGTAATTCCTTGGGAGGCCTATACCGCCAAACACCTGAAATTATTGGGACAGGCTATGGCAGGAGTCCATAACGCCTTGTCGGAGACGGACGGCGCATTTCTGCCGGACGTTGAAGATGAATACCTGGCCATAACCGGGCGCATGAGAACGTACTTTAGCCAGCCTGGGGTGAAGCAAGCCATGAAAGAGAAGCTTGGTCTGAATATAAGGCCCGAGGTCTTTGACTACTGCGCTTCAGTAATAAACCTGTGCCGGCGGCTGCCGGACCGGCAAGCCCTTCATATGGACCTGGTGCGCGGAAATATATTGTTTGATGAAGGTTCAGGCGGCCTTTTCATCAGCGGTATCCTGGATTTTGAAAAAGCATCTTACGGTTTCCGCTATTTTGATTTGGGGCGGACGCTGGCGTTTTTGCTGACGGATAGTTTTTATAAATCAGACCAGGAAGTGTTTAAGAATTTTCTGCTGCGCGGCTATGTCCGGGCCGGAGGCGGAGAGTATAAGAGTATAAAAGTTGGCAAAACCGACTTACTGGCGGCCATAATCGACCTTTTCTGCGTTTATGATTTTTATAAGTTCCTAAAACATGCGCCCTATGAATCCCTGCCGGATAACCACCACTTTGTAAGGACCCGCGAACGCCTGCTAAAGCGGGGGCTTGTCACCCCTGGCTGACCGGCTGTATAAATGTTAAAGTATTATCAGCAAACAACAACGGAGAGGTACTGATGGCAACGTCTTGGAAAAAACGCCTTATTGATCAAAGCGACCTAATGACTCTGCACGACAAATTAAAAGAGGCAAACAAAAAGATAGTGTTCACAGCCGGCTCATGGGACCTGCTGCACGTTGGGCAGTGCCGGTACCTGGAAGTAGCCAAGGCCCATGGCGACGTTCTGGTTGTGGGCGTCAGCAGCAACGAGGCTATCAGACGGGTAAAAGGCCCCAATAAACCGATTTTAGACGAGAAAATCCGGATGGAGATGCTGTCATACTTGCGGCCGGTAGATTTCGTAACATTGCTGCCTACTCCCAGCTGCCAGCCCACCTTGGGCCTGCTGCAGCCGGACACTTACATTACCGTAAAAGAAGACTGGACCAGCAACTACAAAGAGTCCAAGGAATATAAGACCGTCACTAAATATGGCGGCGAAGTTAAGGTGCTGGACCGCCAGTCTACTACCCTGTCGACCACCAAAATTGTGCAGCGCGCCATAGGCGGCCACCTGGGCGAGATATTCAAAGATTTCATGGAACTGCGCAAAGACCCTCTGAAGGAGTAGGATGGCAAAACTCACTCCGGAGGAACGCAAGAAGCAGGAGTTCTATAGGACGGCGCGCACTACCGGCGCGTATGACAAGGTTTGGCAGACGGTTGGTTACTGCGCATTCTGTAAGCTGAATGAAACCTATGTCTTTCATGAAGAGAACGGAATTGTGATGACCGTGGCGCTTTATGCATATGTTGACGGCCATTTTATGGTTATTCCACGCCGCCATGTGCGGTCCGTAAAAGACCTGACGCCGGCCGAATGGGAAACTATGCGCAAGTTCTTTTACATCGCTAAGAAACTAATCCGCGAGGTCCATGGTGTTAAAGGCATGCAGATTGTCCAAAAAGACGGCGTGGAGGCCCAAAGCACCGTAGAGCATCTGCACTTCCACTGCATCCCGTTTGATTCGCCGGACCTAAGCAAATGGAATTACCGCGATTTGAACAATACCCCTATTGAGAACGCCGAGCTTTACCATTCACAAGATAAAAAAATAAACCAGCTGAGCAAGCGGTTTGAAAAGAAATATACCCAGCCACAGGCTGCCGTCCCCGATAAAAAAGAAATCTACCGCGAGGCCTTTATGAAAATGCTGGCCAGCAAGAAAGCATCGCAGGCCAAAAAAACAGCCAAAGTGGGCGCTGCGATAATAGCCGGCGGCAAAATAATCGCGATGAGTAATGCCAGCCTGATAGACGGCCCGATGGAAGTAGAAACAGACGGCATATGGGTAAGCCCGCCTGCGGTTTCGCATGCTGAAGAAAGATGTATCGCCCAGGCCGCCAAAGATGGCCTGCCCTTAGACGGAGCGACTATGATAGTAAATCTGTCCCCCTGCATGAAGTGCTGCCGGCTGATAGCGAGCTCCGGCATAAAAGAACTGCACTACATTGACGATTGGTGGGATAAAAACGCCTTGGATTTTCTGGCCGGCCAAGGGGTTAAAGTAGTAAAAGTTCCTTATAAGAAACCAAAGAAAGTAAAATAAAAATATGCATCCCGAATACCAGTATCTGAAGCTGATGGCCGACATTATCAAAGATGGCAAAAGCAAGCCTACCCGCGGCATCCACGATATCAAGAGCCTGTTCGGTTACCAGGTGCGGTTTGATATGCGCTACGGCTTCCCCCTGCTGACCACCAAAAAAATGCCTTTCAGCCTGCTGCTGCATGAACTGCTGTGGTTCATATCCGGCAGTTCCGACGTAAAATACCTGCACGAACACAATATCCACTACTGGGACGGTTTCTTGCATGAGGGCAGCAGCGACCTGGGCCGGGTTTATGGAGTGCAGTGGCGCCATTGGCAGCGACCGGACGGCACCGAGTTCGACCAGCTGCAGTGGGCGATTGACGAGCTTAGGAATAACCCGGACTCAAAGGGCATAATCGTAAACGCCTGGAATGCCGGCGAACTTAAAGAGATGCGCCTGCCGCCCTGCCACACCATGTTCCAGTTCGACCTTACGAAAGGCAAGCTGCGGCTTCAGCTTTACCAGCGGTCGTGGGACGTCTTTTTAGGAGCGCCGTTCAATATCGCCCAATACGCCATGCTGCTGCACATGGTTGCGTATCTGATTGGGGCCGAACCGCGCGAACTCATAATTTCAGCCGGCAACGCCCACCTGTACAAGAACCATATTGATGCCGCCAAAGAGCAGCTTAAACGAAAGCCTTACCCGTTCCCCAAGCTGAAGATTACCGGGAAAGTGAAAAGTATTGATGACTTTACTGCCGAGAACTTTGAGCTGGTTGATTACAAGTTCCATCCGCACATAAAGACCGAGCTGGTCATACTTTAACCAGGGACTTATATACCTTGATATGGTCATCGGCCATCCGGGCGGCGGTAAATCTTTCTTCAAAGTCCAGGCGGCAGTTTTTTCTGTTTATCTTATCCAGTCTGGAAATCTGCGAACTTATGCCCCGCGCGGTAGCATGCTCATCCAGCTCGCCATCTTTACCATATACCTTGCCGGCTATATAGCCGTTTTTGCCGTCGCGGATAGTTTCGGAAAGAGCGCCGGAATCTAACCCGATTACCGGCGTGCCGCAGGCCAGCGCCTCTATGGCCACCATACCGAACGGCTCCTCGAACAGCGACGGCACAAGAAGGGCTTTGGCACCGGCCAGCAATTCCTGCTTATCGGCCGCGGAATCAACGAATCCGACGTATTGGATGTACCTGTCGGTTAATTTCGGTTCGATTTTTTCTTTCCAATATGAATCCTTTTTGTGGTCGGCATAATGTTTGCCGGCGATTTTAAGCATCAGCTTGTGTTCATGGCTTTGGTTATATAGCCGGACAGCTTCGATAGCCAGATGGACGCCTTTGGTATTGATTATCCGGCCAAGATAGACCAGATAATCGGAACCCGTATCGTACGAGGGCTTATAAAGGTTTGCC
>CAMLDA010000045.1 GCA_946478715.1 uncultured Candidatus Saccharibacteria bacterium
GTCTTATAGTCCGCCAGTACTTCTTTGAGGAGCACGGCGTTGTCAGAAATGATACCGTCTGCCCCCGTTTGGATGGTCTTGTTAATCCGTTCCCTGGTATTAGGAGTCCAGACTAGCACCTTCACCCCTTTATCTTTAAGGGCATTGACGCGGCGTTTCGTAGCCCATAGGTAAGGCAGATGCACTGACTTTATGTAGCTATGGGAGGCTACGAACCGCATATCTTGGCGCATTTTTAAGGGTAATCTGCTTATATTCAGGTTAAGTCGGGCTTTAGAGCCAAGGATCCGATAAGTTTTGGTTAAGCGCCGCGGGAAAAAAGAGCCGACGACCACCCTGTCATAGGCGTCAAGTCTATTGATTAGGTTAGCTAACGGCTCTACCACTTCGTCCGTCTTGGCATCAACAAAAAACTTGGTAGCAGGAAATCGGGAAAGCAGTATGTCTAGCGTGGGAATGTCTCTGCCAAGAAGGTCCTTGAGCTCCTTATGTGTAAGCTCTTGCAGCTTCGCTGGGCTGGGTGCGTCTTTGCGTCCTAGCCGCCCTTCGACTTTGTAGCTGGCCACATGCAGCACGATGACCTTATCGTCAGCTGTTTTTATAACGTCCAGTTCAAGGTATTCATAGCCCATCTTCACTGCCTGCGCAAAGACGGCAAGGGTGTTTTCTTTTCTATATTTGTCAGCGCCAAAGGCTGCGGCACCGCCTCTGTGGGCTATAGCTACAGGCAGTTCGGCGTCCCAGAAATCATTCCGCTGAGCCCCGCCCCTCATATTGCTACCCCTTTTTGGCACCGGCCGCTTTGGCTGGGGCGGCGTCTTCTTCGTCATCCTCTTCGGCCTCTTCGCGTTTGTCTACAAGCGCCAGGCTGGCAACGCTGTCACCATCGTTCAGGCGCATGATGCGCACCCCTTGGGTAGCCCGGCCTAGCCCCGGAATATCCTTAAGCCCAAGCCGTATAGTCTGCCCGTTGGTAGAGATGATTATCACCTCCTGCTCGTCTCCCGTTAGCGTCTTCACGCCTATCAGCGGGCCGGTCTTCTGGTTGACCACCGCCGAGCGGATGCCTACGCCGCCGCGCTTATGCGGCGTGAACTGCTCCACCTTGGTGCGCTTGCCGTAGCCGAATTCGCTGATAACAAAGATGAAGGAGTCCTTCTGGACGGTATCCATGCCTATAACATGGTCGCCGGCCCGCAACCGGATACCGCGCACGCCGCGGCTAACCCGGCCCATAGGGCGGACATCGGCCTCATGGAAGCGGATAGCCTGGCCCTGGCTGGTAGAGATGATGATTTCGTTATCGCCGTCAGTCATGCGTATCCACCTAAGCTCATCGCCGTCATCTAAGTTAATGGCTATCAGGCCGCTGCTGCGCACATTTTTGTACTGCTCGAACGGGGTTTTCTTGACCACGCCGTTGACCGTGCACATGAACAAATTATTGTTCTCCCCTACGCCTTTGCTGATATTTATGACGGAGCTGACGATTTCTTCCGGCTGCAGCTGCAGCAGGTTAACCAGGGCGACGCCCTTGGCGTTCAGGCCGACAGCCGGGACCTCGTAAGTCTTGATCCGGAACACCCGGCCCTTGTTAGTAAAGAACAGCAGGAAGTCATGTGTACTAGCATTTACAACATGTTCGATAACATCTTCTTCCCGGGTAGCCATGCCCCGGCGGCCCTTGCCGCCCCGGCCCTGCTTCTTATAATCAGCGACCGGCGTGCGCTTGATGTAGTTAGCTGATGTAAGAGTTACCACGACCTGTTCGTCCGGAACCAGGTCCTCGTCGCTTAATTTTCCAAGCTCCTGCGGCACCACTTTGGTGCGGCGGTCATCGCCGAACTGCTTCTGCATGTCGCGCAGCTCGTCCTTGATTATCTTCAGTATCTTCTTCTCGTCGGCCAGGATAGTCTGCAGTTTGTCTATCAGCTTCAGCAGGTCCGCCAATTCGTCTTCTATCTTCTTGCGCTCCAAGCCGGCTAAGGTTCGCAGCTGCATGGCCAGGATGGCGCGCGCCTGTATCTCGGTAAGCTTGAACTGCTTCTCAAGGTTAGCCTGGGCTTCTTCGGTGGTCTGGCTGGCCCGGATGGTAGCGATAACCTCGTCAATGTGGTCCAGGGCGATCTTCAGGCCTTCCAGCACGTGCGCCCGCTCCTGGGCTTTCCTGAGTTCGAATTCGGTGCGGCGGCGGACCACCGACTGGCGGTGCTTGATATATTCGACTATCACATCCTGCAGGCCCAGCACCCGCGGCTGGATGCCGTCTACCAGCGCCAGCATGTTGTAGTGGAAAGTGGTCTGCAGCGGAGTCAGTTTATAAAGCTGGTTGAGTAATTTCTTGGGGTAAGCGTCTTTTTTGAGGTCTACGACTATACGGACAGCGCCCCGGGAGCTTTCATCGCGGATATCGGATATGCCGGTAACCTTTTTAAGCTGGACCAGTTCGGCGATCTTTTCTACCAGACCGGCTTTGTTGACGGCGTAAGGTATCTCGGTGATAACGATGCGGTGGCGGCCCTTACTAGCCTCTTCTATGTCGGCTACGCCGCGCACCACCACGCCGCCGCGGCCGGTGGCGAAAGCCGTGCGGATGGAGTCCTTGCCGTAGACGATGCCGCCGGTAGGACAGTCCGGCCCTTTGACGTGCTCCATCAGGTCGTCCAAGGTGGCGTCAGGATTGTCTATCTGCACGATGGTAGCCTCTACCAGCTCGTTCAGGTTGTGCGGCGGGATATTGGTAGCCATGCCCACGGCGATGCCCACCTGGCCGTTAAGCAGCAGGTTGGGCAGTTTGGCTGGCATTACCTCTGGCTGCTGCTGGGTGCCGTCAAAGTTATCGACGAAGTTGACCGTTTCTTTATCTAAATCCTCTACCATAGCAGCGCTGGCGCGGGTCATGCGGGCCTCTGTATAGCGATAGGCCGCGGCCGGGTCGCCGTCCATGGAGCCGAAGTTACCCTGTCCGTCTACCAGCGGGTAGCGGGTGTTGAACGGCTGGGCCAGGCGGACCATGGCGTCGTAAATGGCGGTATCGCCGTGCGGGTGGTATTTACCCATCACTTCGCCGCCTAACTGGGCGCACTTGGTGTGCTTGCTCTGGGGGCCCAGATTACTCTTGTCCATGACATAAAGTATCCGGCGGTGAACCGGCTTAAGGCCGTCGCGGACATCCGGCAGGGCCCGGGCCACGATGACGCTCATGGAGTACTCAAGAAAACTGGTAACCATAACGTTCTCGACGCTGCGGCCGACTACCAGTCGGGAGTGCTTTTCGGCGGACGGGACCAGGCCTTTGCTTCTTTCGTCCATATTAAACGTCCAGGTCCTTTACGAATTTTGCTCGGCTTTGGATAAAGTTCTTGCGCATTTCTACCTCTGTTCCCATCAGCTTGCTGAAGATGGCGTCGGCCTTTTCGGCGTCCTCTACCCGCACCTGCACCAGCACCCGGTTGGCCGGGTCCATAGTGGTCTCCCATAATTGTTCAGCGTCCATTTCGCCCAGGCCCTTGTAGCGCTGAATGGATACGCCGGCCTGTTTGGTCCGGTCATCGTTGGGGTCCACTTTGACGCCTTTGGCCTTGCGCTCCTCTATCAGCTTATCCAGTATCTGGTCGCGCTCCTCATCGGTATAGGCGTAATTTTTCTTCTTGCCGGCGCTGATAGCGAACAGTGGCGGCTGGGCGGCGTAGATATGGCCGCCTTCCAGAATCGGCCGCAGGTGGCGGAAGAACAGCGTCATCAGCAGGGTGCGGATGTGGCTGCCGTCCACGTCGGCGTCGGTCATTATAACGATGCGCTCATAACGCAGGCCTTCCAGAGTGAACTGTTCGTCTATGCCGACGCCCAAAGCTTTTATAAGGTTCAGTATCTCCTGGTTGGCCAGCATCTTGTCCAGCCGGGCCCGCTCCACGTTCAGCACCTTGCCGCGCAGCGGCAGGATAGCCTGGTAGTAGCTGTTACGCCCGTCTTTGGCGCTGCCGCCGGCGGATTGTCCCTCTACTATGAACAGCTCGGCCTGGCTGCGGTCTTTGGTTGCGCAGTCCGCCAGTTTCCCGGGCAGGCTGGCGCCGTCTAAAGCGCCTTTCCGGATGATATTGTCGCGGGCGGCGCGGGCGGCCTTGCGGGCGCGGGCGGCCAGCAGGCCTTTGTTCACTATCTTGCGGGCGATAGCCGGGTGTTCCTCGAAATAGTAAGAGAAGTACTCGTTCATCACCTGCTCCACGTAACCGCGGACCTCGGGGTTGCCAAGCTTGTTCTTGGTCTGGCCCTCGAACTGCGGGTCGGGAATCTTTACCAGCACCACGGCCGTCAGCCCTTCGCGGACGTCTTCGCCGGTCAGGTTCTCTTCTTTTTCTTTAAGCAGGCCGTTCTTACGCGCATAGTCGTTGATAACACGCGTTATGGCCGTCCTGAAGCCCGTCAGATGGCTTCCGCCGTCCATATTGTAAACATTGTTGGCAAAGGCCATCACGGTCTCTGAGAACGCGTCTGTGTACTGCAGGGCGATTTCCACCACGCCGTCTTCCACCTGCTTTTCAACGTAGAAGATGTCTTCGTCCACCGGCTCCTTGCCGGCGTTCAGGTGCCGTACATAGCTTTCTATACCGCCTTCGAAATAAAAAGCATAGGATTCCCCGGTCCGTTCATCAACAACGCTTGCTTTGACACCTTTTGTGAGATAAGCCTGGTGCCTTAGATAGTCTACGACCCATTTATAATCCATTTCGGTGACGCTGAAGATGGTCTCATCGGGCCAGAAAGTAATCGTGGTGCCGGTGTCGGCGGTGGCTTCGCCCTTCTCTACCTTGCCCTTGGGGGCGCCGCGCTCATACTCCTGGCGCCACACATAACCATCGCGCCGGACTTCGGCCACCAGTTTGGTAGACAAAGCGTTGACCACGGAAGAACCTACGCCGTGTAATCCGGAGCTTACTTTATAACCGCCGCTGCCGAACTTACCGCCGGCATGAAGTACAGTTAGCACTGTCTCTAGCGTACTTTTTTTGGTCTTGGGGTGGATGGCTACAGGTATACCCCGGCCGTTGTCGAATACGGTGACGCTGCCGTCTTCATGCAGCGTGATGGCGACTTCGTTGGCGTGGCCGGCGATTACCTCGTCGATGCCGTTGTCGGCGATTTCTTTGACCATATGGTGCAGGCCTTCGTAGCCGGTTGAGCCGATGTACATACCCGGGCGCTTGCGCACCGGTTCCAGGCCTTCCAGAACCTGGATCTGGCTGGCGTCGTAATCACTCTTGCTGCTCTTTGCTGCGCTCAAAACTAATAAACCCTCTCTAGAGATTTTTTATCTGTTACCACTCTGTTAATAGTATACCTGAACAACCGCTTTAAAACAACCTTTTTCGGCTTACAAATTCGTTGTTTTTTTATATTGATTCAAGGTGTTTATGTGTGACATAAAGCGCCGCCTATGAAGCTGGCTAGCTATCGTAGGTAAGGTTGCCGTCTTTGTCGATATGGACCACCTGGGTCTGGTGCTTGGACGGGTCCACGTTCCGGTCGATTACGAACTCTCCCTCCCCGGCTTTCGTGGCTTGGTCAGCCGACTCGT
>CAMLDA010000046.1 GCA_946478715.1 uncultured Candidatus Saccharibacteria bacterium
TATGGTTGCGGGGTTTACGGTGGGGTCCGCCGGGTAAGGGTGGACGGCCAGCAGGAAATCAGGGTCGGTTACGCCGAAACCTTTCAGCGCCTGGTCGAAATCCTTTAAGAATCCCAGATAATCATGGCTGCTGACCGCCAGTGCGCCCACAACATGCTCTAAGGTGAAGCTGTGGGGCGTTCCCTCGAAAGCATGGTTTATATCATCGGAAATCTTGGCGTAGGTAGGTATAGCTTTGGATTCAAGATAGGCATACTTTTTGGCAGGATCGGTATTGGAATTAAAATCTTCACTGTTAACTTCGTCAAAATCACCAACCATTACCTTATCCAGCGGCTGTTCTACGCAGGCAGTGCCGCCCGGTCCGGAGTGGGCGGTGTCCGGCCCGGCAATATCCATCAGCATGGTTTTAACGACGCTCAGGTACCTGGAGACTCCGCCGGCATTGCTAGGCACATAGTTATGCTTAATAACTTTCTTTCCTTTTTCAGTGACACTTTGTACTCCGAGGGTGGTAATTTCGAGGATAAGGTTATTTTCGCGGGCGGCTTCGGCGGCATTGCAAAGGCGGGGCAGGTCGAAGCTGAATTCGGCCTGGCTCTGGTTGTAGGGCTGAAAGATACGCACGGTATTGGCGTTAGTATCGGCAATGTCATGAGCCGCCTGCCGAGCCTGATTCAGATCAGGGACCCAGATGCGGTTGGAAGTAATACCCACGTATTCAAGAGGATGAGCCGCAGCGGCGGCTTCGGAGGGGCTAGCCTGGGCTTTATTAGGCCGGGCGGTAGCGGCCGTCAAAGCTGCCGCCATCACACCCAGGGAAAGGCCGACCTTGGCAAGCAGCTGTTTACGGGGTTTCCAGATATCGGCGGCACTAACCGCAATATCTCTCCCAATTTCTTGAGGCAGTTCGTGAGTCATTTCTTGGATTGTGGCTATAAGAAGTATGTGGAGGCCGGGCGGGTGCCCGGCGACCTCCTATAGCTTAAGAGAATTTTAACAGATGAAATGGTCCTCTAACAAAAATCACGAGCGCTTTAACGGCAGTACGGTTACCGAATGAAGGTGGCGGCGCGTGAGGGCCGCCTGGCGCTGGGAATAGATTTCCGGGACCGTGAGGGCACCGGCAAGCAGCAGCAGTCCGCCGCCGGTCCATAGCAGGGGGTTGCCGCCTGAGCCGGCCTGAGTAAAGGGTCCAGGTCCAGCCGGCGTGTCCACCGAAGCTATGACAGCGCCGTTCCGGTTGCGGGTATCGCTGCCGACAGATGCCGCCGCGGCTGAGGCCAAGGGCACCAGTTTATAGCTTTTTTGCGATGAGGTACCGGCAGCAGGTACGAAACCGAAGACATTAACGGCTCTGACGGTGCCGCCGGCCGGGCCTGACCCCTTTAAAGTTAAACTAAGAACGCTGGGAGGCTTATTACCGGCAGAGGTGTTTATGCCAAAGCTGCCGTTCCAGCTGCCGAACACGTTGATGAAGAGCACGCCCAGCCAGTTGCTTAGAGACAGGCTGCTCATGCTGATATTCAGTAAATTGACGCTGGCGGTGGCGTTCCCGCTGGCCGCGTTTCCGGCCTTGGTATTTTCAGATACCGTGGCGCTGCCAGAGGTAGATTGGGCGGTAATGTTGTTGTTGATACTGCTTATGTTCTGGTAATTAAGGTTTGTGTCCGAAGAGGCGCTTGTTCCTGCCGGCGAGGACGGGCCTTGGCTGGTCAGGCCGCCGCCAAGGGCGGCGGCAGTGGAGCCGCCGGGAGAATTAACTATCATCCCAACCCATTTGCCCAGCACGTTCACGAAGACCAGCAGGGCGTCGCTGCCGATAACCTGCTGCCCGGTCAGGTTCAGGACCGTAAGATTGGTCTGGGCCTTACCGGTTGCGGCATTGCCCCCGGAAGTGTTGTTGGAAACGGCGGCGCCGCCGCTTACGGCGCTTAAGGTGACGGTGTTGGTTACGGAAGAAGAGTTGCTCAGATTAGCCGTGAGGCTGTTGCTTTGCGAGCCGCTGACCGGTGAGGAAGATGATTGGGTGATAACCGGGGCTCCGCCGCTGGCCAACAGGGAATTAAGGGCGCCTTCCGGCAGCAGGATGTCTCCATCCAGGCTGCCGTAGATGTTAACGGTTCCCATAAAGGAGCTGCCGCTGCCGATGACGGAATTTATGACGTTCATGACGTTGGCTATGACATCGGCATTCCCGGAAGCAGCGTTGCCGGCAGAAGTGTTCTGAACTACAGCGGCATTGCCGCTTGCAGCGCTTAGGTTTATATCATTATTTATCTGGCCGCTGACAGCGGTGTTTATAGTCAGATCGGTGGAAGAGGCAGCCGGGCTGATAGTTCCTGACGACACGATTTTAGAAGGGTCTATGGTGATATCGCCCTGGACGTTGCCGTAAATATTCTGGGTAAAGCTTACCAGGCCACTCTGCAGCGGGACGGCCGAAGACATCAGCAGGTTGATGACGGTAGCAGTATCGGCGGCGTTCCCGGAAGTGGCGCTGCCTGCAGTAGTGTTGCCTGAAACAGTGGCGCTGCCGCTTACCGCGGTCTGGCTTAGGCTATTGCTGATAGAAGCGTTATAGAAGTTGTCGTACAGGCCTTTGGTATCCGACACCGTACTGGCCGGCGAGGACGGGCCTGACGCGGCCGCCGGAGGTGTCTGTGCGGCTGCCGGAGCGCCTGTGGTAGGCGCGCCGGCCGGCGGCTGGCTCACGCTGATGGGATTCGGCACATATTTGTCCTGGGCGGCATCGTAAACCCACTGGGTGGTGTCCCAGCGGCCGGTTGCCGGATTATAGCTGTATGTCAAAGGCGTGATGGGCGTAGCCTGGCCGGTGGCCGGGTCCCATATGTAATAAGCGTTCTTCCACATCCCCGTTAAAGAGTCATAGGTATAAGTCTTGGCGTCCGGCCCCTGGGGCGTGTTTGGGCCGGTATGGCCGGACGGCGCGGTATCTGCCGCGGCACCGGTGTCCGCCCACGTCTGCAAAGGGAAAGTGAATACTAATGAGATGGCGGCCAGGATAATAAGCGATTTTTTGGCAATCAAAACTACTCCAGACATATAGTCCTCCTTGTAAATTGGATCAGACCGGGCAGGCGGGGCCGCCGGGACGGGGTGCTATTTATCCGGGCGGGCCGCGCCTTTTTACGACTCTTAGTTAGTTACAGAGATCGTTGTGCTTGCGGTGTTGGTGTTGCTGGCGTTGCCGCTGGTAGCCGAACCGCCGGTAGTGTTGTGCGAAACGCTCGCGTTACCGGAGTAGGCATTCTGGGTGCTGCCGCTGTAGACATGGATGTCGTTGTCGTTATTCACACGAGTATAGTTGCTCGAGCGAACATGGATAGCGCTATCCGGTCCCGCGGTGCTCAGGCTCCCAGTGCCGCTGCTTGAGCCGCCCACCGTGCTGGTGTTCTTTACCGACACGCTGGCGGTCATAGCGCTGCTGTTGGCAGCCGACCCGCTGGCGGCAGAGCCGCCGGTGGTATTGCCTTTGACCTTGGCGTTACCGGTTGACGACTCCTGATGGTTGGTGGTCGTCAGCCTGACATGGTTGTCGTTGTCCCATGCCTGGTAGTTATGGGCATGAATCCTTATCGGACTATCAGGCCCTTGAGTGGTGACCGAACTGGCTCCGGCCACTCCCGCTATGCCGGCTCCGGCGATACTAAGCGCCGAAACCACAGCCGCGGTATTCCGTAGAAGCTTGATCATACTTCCTCCCCCTAAGATTAGGTTTGATATTATCCGGACTGATAGCCCGGCCCCATAAGATAATGTCTTTCTTATGAAGCCGAGGTTTCAGATGCGTCTATACTCCTAATTCCTCCGGGTAGCAGGGGATATCAAAGAGCATGGCCTCACCAAAATTGATACTAGAATTCTAAGAGATATCTTATGGATATTCCGTAACTACAAGCGTTTGAAAACGTAATAAATCTAACACCTCGGGTCCAGGGTTGCTTATGGCGCTTGATTTTCATTGTGCCAACAGGTGCCATTTTGTAGGAATTATTACATCAAAAGAGGTTTGACTACCTCTGTTAAAATTGCTAATATTTATGCAGGACGTTTGAGTACGGCCAGTCGACCATGCCCGACGACGGTCAAGACCTTCTGGGCTTACTCAAACCACTTATCCTACAATCTATGTTCGAATCGGTGCGTGGGATTGTGAGTGAGTCTGCAACTTGAAAATTAGGCCCTGCAGACGCGAATATGAGTCCGCGTGTGCAGGATGTTAAAGCAAATGACAGACGAGTCTATTGGTGTTTGCCAATAGCTAGTCAATTTGCACAATCACAAGCAGATTCAGTCTTTCGGCTGAGTCTGTGTAACGTAAAAAGTTACTCAAGCGCGCATAAAGGATGCCTTGACGTAAGACACCGATGAAGGACGTAGACGGCTGCGAAAAGCCGCGGGGAGCTGCCTCACAAGCTTTGATCCGTGGATGTCCGAATGGGGAAACCCCGCATGGGTTATGCCATGTGGCGCATATCTGAATTCATAGGATATGTAGCGGTAAGCTGGGGAACTGAAACATCTTAGTACCCGGAGGAAGAGAAAGTAAACAACGATGCCGGTAGTAGTGGCGAGCGAACCCGGTACAGCCCAAACCTTATTAACTTCCATCTGGCAATTTGCCTAATGGATAAGTTGGTAGACGAATGTTGGTAAGGGGTTGTGACAAACAGTTAACCAGTACGGAGCCCTGGAGCAATCCAGTTTTCCGTACTAGTGGCAAGAGCTACCACCATCTTGCATAAGGTAAGAAATTTCCGAGGCGAGCAGAAGGTTCTGGAAAGGACCGCCATAGACCGTGAAAGCCGGGTATGCAAAGTGTCGGAAACCTTATTACTGTTATGAATGAGACTTGTCTCATTCTGTGTCGAGTAGGTCGGGACACGTGAAACCCTGACTGAATCCGGAGGGACCACCCTCCAAGGCTAAATATGTCTTGCGATCGATAGTGTACAAGTACCGTGAGGGAAAGGTGAAAAGCACCCCGGATAGGGGAATGAAATAGTTTCTGAAATTATGCGCGTACAAGGAGTCGGAGCACCTTTTAGGTGTGACGGCGTGCTTTTTGTAGAACGATCCAGCGAGTTAATTTTGCAGGCAAGCCTAAGCCATCTGGCGGAGGCACAGTGAAAGCGAGGGTTAATAGCCCGTCTTAGTCTGCAGGATTAGACCCGAAACCGAGTGACCTAACCATGGGCAGGCTGAAGCGTGGGTAAAACCACGTGGAGGGCCGAACCGTAGAGAATTGCAAAACTCCCGGATGACCTGTGGTTAGCGGTGAAATGCCAATCGAACTCGGAGATAGCTGGTTCTCCTCGAAATAGCTTTAGGGCTAGCGTCGTACGGTAGCCGTCAGGGGTAGAGCTCTGTTTTAGACTGGGGCCCGCAAGGGTACCCACCTTTGACAAACTACGAATACGGACAGTGGAACTACGGCAGTTAGAACGGCGGGGCTAAGCTCGTCGCTCAAAAGGGAAACAGCCCAGACCATC
>CAMLDA010000047.1 GCA_946478715.1 uncultured Candidatus Saccharibacteria bacterium
GCATCGTGCCCTGGCCAACCGGGTCGAAGCGATCGGCGCCGCGGGCAAGGCCGGTGAAGAGCAGATCGGGCAGCTCGGCGTGTCGATCGAAGCGCTGGTGAAGCTGTTGCGCAATACCACCCAGGAAACCGCCCGCCAGGCGCGAAGCCAGGATTTTATTGCCGGGTTCCAGTTCGGCTAGTTTTTGTTTGAAGGCGCTAGCGTTGGGCGGCTGTTTGACGGTAAACATCATTTCGGGCTCGCTTGGCGATGACGAAACTGTCAGGTATCGCCTGTTACCCCTTGAATCGGTGCGGCTGCCGGCCACCGTCCATTCCATATATTGCCCCGGCTGGTAGCGCAGGCGCGGCGGCGTTTTAAAAATATAGCTGACTATACCTTCGGCCTCCTTTACGCTCCGCATGAAACTTAACTCATAGCGCCGGTTAGCCGCGAAGATAAAGGTGAATATATTGCCAAGCAGCAGCGCTTCCTCGGGGCTGAGTTTAAGGCGTGTTACGGAATAAAGCAGCCCTACCAGCAGAGCGTAGGGCAGATAGTAGCGGGCGCCGGCCGGGGAAGTAAGCGGTTCGGTAAGCATTACGATGGCAAAAAACAGCGCCTGGGTGGAAATCAGCTCCAGCCAAAGGAAATGCGCGTCCGAACCGGAGCTGGTGGCAAAGATCAGATAAAGAAGATAAACAGCCAGGAATAATCCGACCATGGTGTAGCGTTTCATCTTCCTTAAGATAAGGAATCCGCCCAAGATTACTATGGGCGTCATGAATTTGGTGCCGACCCACCAGGAGGGAAATTGGTTAAAAAACTGCCCGGCTACGAAAGCGCCAGCCGCCGCCGGGTTGAATATATGGCTTTTACGCCAGGTAAGGACATATTTGGAGGCGATAGCCGCCAGGCCGGCCACGGCTGCGACAGTAAAACCGCGAGCATCTGTCGCGGGCGCTAATATGAGCGCCAGGATAAGGGCTGTTATTAGGCTGGACTCTTTGTTGGCCGGGATATCCAGGAACTTGGCGAGCAGCTTATTGGCCGACCAGCTGACCGCTGTTATCCAGCCAGCTGAAATCACGATCCAGTACCAGCTATACGGCACTTTATGAAAGACGCCCCCCACCGCCGCCCAGCCTATCAGAATCAGCAGATAGTAAAGCATCAGCCTGTAGCTGGTAAAACGGTCATTTATGGCGTCTGCCAGGCTTCCGGTTTTTTGAAGGGCCAGGCTGAAATATGATGGCATTCGCGTATCCTCCCGCTAAAAGCTGTGAATCAGCTTAGCTTGCAGCCATTCCGGCGCAGACCAGGCAGCTATTCTCATTCTCGAACTCCGCTATCCAGTGGCGTCCTGCTTCCTGCCATGGCTCATAATCGTGGTAGCCGACGAAATCAGCCGCCGATCTCATCATCCAGCCCAGCCTGCCATAAATATGGACTCCATTCCATAGCACTGCTGCCCACCGCGGGCCCGCCGGTGTTACATAGATGGGCTTTTTGGCCCGATAAGATTTTGGTTTCTTGCCCTGTATCTGCCGCAGCAGATTGTCGGCTACGTACTTGCCGTCAAAAATGGCGGTCTGGGCCATTCCGGAATATTCAGTGTCGGCATTGTCGCCAATTACGAAGATATCCTCTTCGGCCTGCAGGTATTTGTCTACGGCAACCTTCCCGTGTTTGCCAAAAGCGAACTTATTGGCGTCAAAGAAAGGATGATTCGTCACGCCGGCTGTCCAGATAACGGTATGGCTGCGGAGCGGCCGGCCGCTTACGGTGAGAGAGTCGGCTGTTTCGGCCTGGACAGCCTGCCCAAGGTATAGCCGGATACCAAGTTTGCGCAAATGCTTAGCTATGGCCCGCGAGTAGTCTTTGGGCATCCGGGGCACCAGCCGCGGAGCGGCCTCTATGAGTTCGATATTAAGTTTCCTGTCGCGCAGACCGTGCATCTTCATAACGTGGCGGATATAGGCGGGCAGGGCGCCGGCCAGCTCCACTCCGGTAGGACCACCGCCAATGACTACGTAATTCAGGTCAGGCCGGCCTTCATCAATCAGCTGTCTGTGGATGTGGTCCCGGAGACGCCGCGACTCAGCCTGGCTTTTGATGCCGTACGAATACTCCTTTAAACCTTTGATGCCGAAGTAATTAGTGACCACTCCCAGCGATATGACGAGTTTGTCGTATCCATAATCTTTGCCGGCGGATGTTCTGACCGTCCCGGCCTGGCGGTCTATCTTTTTGGCGGTGCCTTTTTCTACGGCTATGTTCTTGTTTTTGAATATCTCTTCAAGCGGGATGCTGGCGGCGGTCATGCGGCCGCCGGTAGCGGCGTGGTAAAGCGTTGGATAATATCTGAAGCTGTCCTGATCGGACAGCAGAATAACCTTTATGCCGGGTTTACCGGCCAGCCCCAAAGCGGCTTTTATACCGCCGAAACCACCGCCCAGAATAAGGATTTTTGTTTCTTGGTTTACCATTATGCTTATTTTATCCTAAGCCGCGCCGATATTACATAGTATAAGTATTGTCCGGTAAAGCATTATCGGATATGATTAATCGAACACTTAAAGGAGTATCACCTTGGCCAGAGCTAAAAGGGAGCTGTCCCGGCATTCTGAAAATAAATGGGTAATCTTGGCGCTAATGGCCATGTCCCAGTTCATGGTGGTGGTGGATGTGACAATCGTCAACGTAGCGCTGCCCAGCATGGCCCGGGCGCTTCATTTTACCCCAAACAACCTGCAGTGGATAATCACCGCTTATACTCTGACATTCGGCGGTTTTCTGCTTTTGGGCGGACGCGCGGCTGACGTATACGGCCGCCGTAAAATTTTTATATATTCGGTATCTTTCTTTTCAATCATGAGCCTGCTTTGCGGATTGGCCGAAAGCGATACCCAGATGATTATAGCCCGGGCTTTACAGGGTTTGGCGGGCGCCATAATGTCCCCGGCCGCGCTGTCGATTGTGATAAGCGAGTTCAAAGAAGGCCGCGAGCGCAATACGGCGCTTGGAGCCTGGGCCGGCGTGGCGGCCGGCGGTTCGGCGGTCGGACTGCTCATAGGCGGCGTACTTACCGAATACTTAAGCTGGCGCTGGAACTTCTTTGTGAACGTGCCTATAGGTATCGTGGTGGTCGCCGCCAGCATGAGGCTTCTGCCGCACCATATCGGGGAAGAGAACAAGAAACTCAAACTGGATCTGCCAGGCGCGGTGCTGGCAACGGTGGGCCTGATGAGCCTGGTTTACGGTTTAAGCAAAGCGCCGGCTGACGGCTGGGGATCGGCTACAGTATGGGAGTTTATAGCGGCCAGCGTCGTCCTACTGGCAGGCTTTGTGATTAACGAGCGCAGGACGGATCAGCCGATGCTGCCGCTGCGGTTATTCAGGATACGGAATGTTTCGGGCGGTAACGCCACGGCTCTTGCTATCGCCTGTACGCTGTTCAGCATGTTCTACTTCATGACCCTTTACGTCCAAACAGTCCTGGGCTATGGCCCGGCAAAGTCCGGAGTTTCCTTTTTGGTAGTGACGCTTGTCATCGGTATGACGTCGGCATTCGTGTCTAAAACGGTCAACAAGCTTGGCTACAAGCCCTTCCTGGTAGCCGGTCCGGCAGTCTTGAGCGTAGGCTTGTTCACCATCGCCCACCTGATGAAAGTAGGCGGCCACTACTGGCAGAACGTATTCCCGGGCCTGGTCTTAATCGCTCTGGGCATGGGTTTCTCGTTCATTTCTATGACCCTGGCGGCCACCAGCGGTGTCCCAAAGCATTTATCAGGAATCGCGTCAGGAGTGCTGAATACTTCCCAGCAGGTAGGAGGGGCTATCGGCCTGGCTATCTTATCCGCGGTTTACGCGTCCGATCTTAAATCCGGTTTATCAAGCGGTACTTCCGCGCCATACGCTAAAATCCACGGTTTCCAGGCGGGGCTGCATGTTGGCGTGGGATTGGCGGTGGCCGCCGCTATCGTGGCCCTGCTTATAGTCAAAAACGAAAAGGTCGACCCTCACGAAGGTGTTGCCCCGGTTTAAGCCCCGGCGCAACTCGAGCAAAGACCGTAGACTTCCAGCTGGTGGCCTCGAGGCGAAAAACCGCTTTTTGCCGCCACTGTGTCAATCATAGTCTCCAGCATCGGGTTATCCGGCAGCTCTGACATCCGGCCGCAGTTGGTGCAGTACATGTGATGGTGGTGGCCGGTAAAAACATCGGATAACTCAACCTTGTACTTCCAGCCGACGTTCAGCCGCCGGACGATTCCCAGGCGCTCAAATAAATCGATGGTGCGGTAAACGGTGGCGCGGTCTGTTTTGCCTTTGGCCCGCTGTACGAGGACCTGCATGCTCTGAGGTCCCTGGTTCAGCATCAAATCAAAGACCGTCTTACGGGGAGCCGTCAAGCTGGCCCCGCCGGCTTTGAGGATGGATTTAAGAGTTTCATAGTGCATACTTGTCTTTAATTTTGAAGTTTTTGCGACTTTTTTGCAAATTTTAGCAATAGGACGATAAAATTTTTCCGATGGAAGTTTTTTTACTGACTCTTGCGGCGTCTTTTGCGGCATTCGCGGGCGGCTACACAGCTATCCGAGCAAGGAGATGGCTGAAATACGCTATGGCCTTAACCGCCGGGCTGGTGCTGGGTCTGGTCACTTTTGATCTGCTGCCGGAAATCTTTAACCTAACCCGCTCGCAAAGGCTGGACGCGGTATGGCCTATGCTGGCGATGACGGCCGGTTTCCTGGTTTTTCATCTGTTTGAAAGATTAGTGCCGCTGCACGAAGCAAGTGAGAAGCAATATGGTCCCCACCGGCACCCGACTTTAGGCGCCGCCAGGGCGCTGGCGCTGTCGGGGCATAGTTTTCTGGACGGGCTAAGCATCGGCGTAGCCTTCCAGGTGGAGGCTGCCGTTGGAACGGCAGTGGCAATCGCCGTCATCGGCCACAGGTTCGCGGACGGCTTGGATACGACGACCTTCATGCTGTTTCACCAGACAAAACTGACCCATATCAAAAAGTGGCTCTCGGCGGTTATCCTGATGCCTATTTTAGGAGGGTTGGCAAGCTTGACATTTGACTTATCGGAAAAGGCCCTGGCCATCTATCTGGGGTTTTTCGCCGGCTTCATCCTTTATATCGCCGCCAGCAACCTGCTGCCGCAGGCCCACAGCCAGGAGGCGTCAAGAATAACCACGATGCTTACGGTTCTGGGGGCTATTATCATGCTCATAGTCACCCGCCTGGCTTAAAGGTATAATATCTATATGATCATCGGGGTGATAATTGCGGGTGCCATTCTGGGCGTATTAATCCTGGTTGGCGCTTTTTATTTTTTGGGCCAGAAATTCCTGCTCCAGCTGGCGGATGCTAACGCCCATCAGCGCAAAGGCAACAAAGAAGAGATTGAATCAGGCGTTAAAGATATTATTACCAGCCATGAAAAGCTGCTGACTGAAATCACCCGCAATCTGCAAAAAGAATTGACCGAAAGC
>CAMLDA010000048.1 GCA_946478715.1 uncultured Candidatus Saccharibacteria bacterium
CGCGCGGTGAAACCTACCTGCACATAATCTATAAGTCCGGCGAGATCTTCCCGCTGACCTGGGCAATCCAGGGTACGGAGCACGATATATTCTATGAGACCATCGGCGCCACGCGTCTTAGGCGGGCGCCTAAAGAAGACTTCCTAAGATTTATCCGGTCTGATTCCGAGGCGGCCTATGCTTTACTTGAGCAATTCGCTGTCCAGTTTGATATTCACATCAGGCGCGTAGAAAACCTGCAGCACCGCCACGCCGATGAAAGGGTCGCCCATCGCCTGCTGACGCTTGCCAAGAGATTCGGCCAGGAAAGGAACGGCCAGATTATCATAGAGGGGCCAATCTCACACCAATTGATTGCCGATTCGATAAACCTTACCCGGGAATCGGTCAGCCGTGAAATCGAGAGATTGAATGACCAGGGGATTATCCAGTACACAAACCGGAAAATCGTCATAAAGGACCCGGAAGCCTTAGCCGGCATATTCGAGTAACAGCTGCGCGCCCGCCAATTACGGATTAGTGAGAAAACTACTACAGAGCCCGGGCTTTTAGCGTGGTATATTGATTTCATTAACAACCGACAGCTGGAAGAGGGTGAGAATCCTTCACTGTGCCGCAACGGTGATTCGCGTCAGCGATAAGTCCGATACAGCCAAAAGTAACTTTAGCTCCCGAGCAGGAGGAACACTTAACACGTTAAGTAATTTTGACCCCTGCCGGAGCGGGGGATTTTTATTTGAGCATTCCATCGGCGGAAGCGGATACTTCCGAACAGCGTCAAGGACTATGCCTGGGGCCCGCTACCAGGAGTGTTGAGCTGTTCTGCCTTGATATCCAATATTATGGCGCGGTGCGCGCCGAAACGGTGCAGGCAGTATTGGACGAAGAGCAAACCAATGCCGCGGAAGACATCGCCCGCGCGAAAGCCAAGCATGCCGTAGTGCCTAGAACCTACTATCAGAAGGGCGGCAATATCGTTGATGCGTACGGCGTTGAGCTTGGGGAAGTTTTCCGGGGCGGAGTCAGCTGGGCGGAGGAGCAGGCCGCCACAGGGATGCCGGGCGCGGATTGGGAGCTTGAGCGCCGCCGTGCCGAAGCCGCCAACTACAGCGAGTTCATCAAACTGCCCGCCGGTAAGATGTTCGTGGAAATATCGGCCGCTCCGGATAAGCCTCACAGCGAACTGACGGCTCAAGGTTACGATGGGATGACCCACGTAAGGGTGTCGGTTAAAGAAGATTCGCATAAAGTAAGGCAGCTGAATATAATCCTTCCCTCATCGGCCCCGCGCTTTTTAACCGAGCTCCAAACACTGCTGGGAGCAGAGGCCGACCGCGTAAGCCTGGATTCCCAAGAGATTCTTTCACATCCAAGAGTGCTGGAGGCTGAAGATGATATGGATAAGTCGCTGAAAGAAGTCCAGAACCTATGTTTCGCGGCTTTATATAATTCAGACACGGATAAGTCGGTGCTGTATATGGTCCGCCAAGCCGCCGATGCAAAGAAACAGGGCTGGGAATTTGTCAGTTCGCCGCAGCACCAGGATCTGAACCAGGAGCTTGCGAGGAAAATCAGCGAACTGGCCGCCAGGCCGCCAGGCGAGTGGAGCAAAGGCATAGAACAGATAAGAGCCGGCTATATGAAAGAGCTCCGTGAAAGGTTCGACGGCAAATCCCGGAGGGCTGAGCACGGTTCTATAATCGACGCTGCGGCCGCCCAGGCCGTAGCCGACAGCGATGTATTCATAACCTGCGGCGGGTCTATAGAAGCTTCTAAAGCCGGGCCGCAGACGAGTGCCTCAGAAGTAGCAAATACTCTGCTTAACGAGGTAAAAGGCAGCGGTACCTGCATGGCGTGCGGAGCAAGCGGAACTTTATGGGGATGCGGAGTATTCTGCGGCGAATGCAACCGGGTATGGTGCGAGGAGTACCGCAGGTCCAACGGTAAAACGGAATTATCTTATGAGGAAATCCGGTACCGGCGGCACATAAGACCAGGCGGCCAAAGGCCGGGGAAGGGCTTCATAGAGGATATTATCGATGGAATGGCAGAGGAATTCAGGGAATGGAACCGCCGTTATTACGAGCAGCTGCAAGAGAAAAGGATGTCAGAGCAGCCGTCCTAAATACTTAACATGTTAAGTATTTCAGCTTCGGCTTAATATGGCCATATGGCGCACTAAGGCCCGGCCCAGCTTCTTTTCGTTTATCTCGTTGAGCTTTTCCAAAGCTCCATAGTGCTTTTCCAGATAATCCAAATGGCGGATCCGCTGTTTGCGGAAAGCTGATTTGGCCAATCCGGATTTAGCGATGAACTCACTTACTTTTTCACTGCCAATGTAGTGCGGCAGAATCACGTAGCTGGCGCCGGCCTCATACAGTTTAGCGGCTTCGTAGGGGTCGTCGGCATGGATTACGGCGATAGCCCGCGGGTTCTTAGCGTGCAGGTAATTAAGCAGTATCATGTTGGTCTGATGGTCCGGGATGGTTGAGACCACCAGCTTGGCGCGCTCCACGCCGGCTTCTTCCAGCAGTTCTACGTCCGTGGCGTCGCCGTAAAGGTAATTGATTTTACGCTGCTCGATAACATCGATTACTTCGGGGTCGTAGTCCACCACCACGTATTTTTTATTCATCTTTTTAAACAGGTTTATGAATTCGTGCCCGCCGCGCTGGTAGCCGAACAGCACCAGCTCGTAGTTGCCTTCCGGTCGCTGTTCGACCATTGCCTTGCGCCGCTCGAACATCCCCAGGTACTTTTCAAAATAATTGAACAGCCGGTCGCTGAAAATGATCATATAGGTGGAAGCGGCGATGCTGACAAGGGTCATAAAGACAATTGCCGACACCGCTTCTCTGCTGATCAGCCCTTTATTCAAGGCTATCAGGATAAGGACTATGGAGAACTCGCTGACCTGCGCTAAAGCCAGGGAAGACTTGAAGCTGGTGCGTTTGGTATATCCCATAAAGCCCAGCACGCTCATGGCTACCAGCGGCTTGATTACGGCGGCTATGAATACGCCCGCTACAATCAGCCCCAAGTTGGAACTGATACTGGACAGGGTCAGGTTGGAGCCCAAAGCTATGAAGAAGACGATTAGGAAAAAGTCGCGCAAAGGGCGCAGCCGGGCGCCGATTTCCTGCGCCGAAGGCAGCGGAGCCAGGCAGATACCTGCCAGCAGGGCGCCGATTTCCGTGGACAGGCCGATTTTTTGGAATAACGCGGCGCTGCCCAGACCCCAGGCGATAGCGAACAGGAACAAAAACTCCTGGTTTTCCGCTATCAGATGGTGGAATTTGGGCAGTACACGCATGCTTAGCACGTATATCGCGCCCCCCAGTACCAGGGCCTTTATCAGCAGGGAGAACAGGGGGCCAAACGAAACGGAGCCGTTAGTGCCGGCAGAGGTTATCACTACCAGGGCGATGGCGATGATATCCTGGACAAGCGAAACGCTGACGGCGATTTTACCGTACAGCCGGCCCTGTTCTTTTTTGTCGCTTATGAGTTTAAGGATGATGATAGTGCTGGAAAACGCCAGGCTGGCGCCGACGAACAGGCAGGCGTTTCCGCCCAAGCCGAATGCCTTGGCGGCCATGAAACCCAAAGCCGTTACTACCGCCACCTGGCTGACGCCTACAATAGCGGCGGTTCGGCCAACCTCTTTGATTACCCGGGGGTTAAGCCCCAGGCCGATGATGAACAGCAGCAAGGCGATACCCAGATCGGAAAAGAGCGCCAGCGTACCGGGCGACTTCGCGACATGGAATACCGCCGGCCCGACGATTATGCCGGTGAGGATATGGCCGATAATCAGCGGCTGGCCTATCAGACGCATGACTAAAGCAATGGCGGCGCCTATGACGATTATCAGGCTAAGACCGGAAAAAACATTCTCCATATCTATTTAGAATAAGGCCCAGATAGCCGCGCCGCCGGAAACTACCATTAGGCCGGTTATAGCCCAGCCGGCGTAAGTTATGCCCTTTTTATTAACCCAGTCGCCCATTATCTTGCGGTCGCTGCTTATTATCATGATCAGAACCAGCACGACCGGCGCCACCACGCCGTTAGCTACAGCGGAATAAATCAGCGCTTTTATGGGATCGATATGCAGGAAGTTGATACCCAGGCCGACAAAGACCGACAGTATAAGGATGCCATAAAAGGCGTGGGCCTGGTGGAATTTGCGGTATAGGCCTTCGCGCCACTTAAAACTTTCACTGACCGCGTAGCTGCTGGAGCCGGCCAACACAGGTATAGCAAGCATACCGGTGCCGATGATGCCGATGGCGAACAGCCAGTAAGTGGCGTTGCCGGCGAACGGCCTTAGAGCCTCGGCGGCCTGAGACGCACTGGTTATATGGGTTATGCCTTTAGGAAATAAGATGGCGCCGCAGGCGGCGATAATAAAGAACATGACCACTTCGGATAACAGCATGCCGCTCCATACATCTATGCGCATGGCGCGGACTTGGCGCGGGCTGTATTTGCCTTGGCGGGAAGCAATGGTGGATTTGCCTTCAAGAATCTCGTCTTCGACCTCTTGCGAGGTCTGCCAGAAGAAAAGGTAGGGTGAAATGGTGGTTCCCAATATAGCGCATATCAGCAGAAGCTGGTCCTTGCTCCAATGGATAGAAGGCGTAATGGCCTTATGCAGTACGTGCCCCCACGGCAGATGAGCCATGATGGCAGAGGCCACATAAGCCAGCAGCACCAGCGCCAGCCACTTTAAGAAGTGGGCGTATTTGGCGTAAGGCAGGAAAATCTGCAGCAGTACGCAGAGCAGGGCGAAGGCGATAACCAGCAGGCTGAAATCAGCGCCTTTATAAAGAAGCTGTACACCTTTGGCCATTGCTCCCAGATCGGCTCCGATGTTAAAAGCGTTAGCCGCGAACAGCAGTACGGTACAGCCGTATAAAATCCGCTTTGAAAAATGCGTCCTAAGATTGGTAGCCAGTCCGCGGCCGGTAGCCAATCCTATGCGGGCGCAGATTTGCTGTTTATTTTTTTTCATATTATAGATGTAGTATTTAAGTAATTGTTTTTGTTTTGCTTTTTGTGCGATTGTATTCCTGATTTCAAATGGCTTCAAGACAAAAG
>CAMLDA010000049.1 GCA_946478715.1 uncultured Candidatus Saccharibacteria bacterium
CCCTTTCGCGGTAGGCGCCGGTAGCCGTATCTACGGATATGATATCGCCGGTCTTTATAAAGGCCGGTACTTTCACGGTGATTCCGGTTTCCAGCCGGGCATCTTTGGTAATGGCGCTGCTGGTGTCGCCTCGCACAGCGTTTTCCGCGTATTCCACTTTGAGAGGTACGTTTTTGGGCAGCTCCACGCTGATAATCCGGCCGTCAAAGAATTGCGCCGTCACGTTGTCGCCTTCTTTCATAAAGCCGGCTTTGTCTTCCATGGCCTCGGCTTCCAGCTCGAACTGGTCATAAGTTCCCGGGTCCATAAAGTAGAACCGGCCGCTGTCGTTATACAGGTATTGCAGGGTGCGGTTGCTGACATCCGCGCTGTCCACGGTGTCGCTGCCATGGAAAGTCTTGGCCAGCACCTTGCCGTCAATCAAGCTTTTGATTTTGACGTTCACGGTGGAACCGCCCCGCCCCATTACTTTCTGGCTATATTCAGTCACTCTGTACGGCACCCCGTCCAGCTGAAAAATCGTCCCTTTTCGCAAGTTCGTAATAGATAATGCCATTATTCCAAACCATCCTTTATCTGTTCAATCTGGGCCGTCAGGTGGGCCACGTCTATTGGCCCGAAAACGTTGAATTCGCTGGCCCTTAGTATCCTCTGCCGGGCCTGCTCCAGCCATTTTTTAGCTGAGGCGGCATTTTGCAGCTGTTCATCCCTCATCTCTGACAATTCGTAGTCCACAGTGTAAACCCTGGCGTCGCTTAAGAACTGCCGCAATTCCTCTACCGCCTTCCGGCCCTTCTGGTTAACTGCGTCCCAATCCGTTCCGCGCAATATCATATTCACCTGTGTCTCAACCTGTTTCACCAGGCCGCCGGGCGAATAATCAGCCATTGGCGACAAACGGCAGTAAGGCGATGTGGCGGGCACGCTTGATTGCGCGGGCCAGCTGGCGCTGTTTGCTCTCGGTCAGGCCGGTCTTTTTACGGGATTCTATCTGTCCGTACTGGTTAACGTAGCGCAGCAAGGTCTTAAAGTCCTTGTAGTCAAAGTAGGCTACGTCTGTCTTTGATTTAAATATCTTTGCCATTGATTCTCCTTAATTTAGAACGGTATGTCGTCCAGGTTTATCGGTTCGTCCCCGATATCCTCTATGACGACATCTTCATCTTTCTTGCTGGATTTCTTGGGCGCCGGGGCTGCCGCGGCGGGCTCATCGGCTGAGCCTACGGAACCGCCGCCAGGGCCGCCCAGGAAGGTCACGTCGTTAGCGACCACTTCCACTTTGCTGCGCTTCTGGCCTTCCTGCTCCCAGCTGCGGCTTTGCAGCCGGCCGGAAACCAGCGCCGGGCGGCCTTTGCTTAGGTACTGCGCCACGCGCTCTCCCAAAGGCCCCCATGCGACTATATCTATGTAATCGGTGGCTTCCACCCAATTGCCTTCAGCGTTCTTGTAGCTGCGGTTCAGCGCCAGGCTGAAACCGCAGACCGTCGCGCCGCTGGGCGTGGTGCGCAGCTCCGGATCCCGCGTTAGGTTGCCCATCAGTGTTACTTGGTTGAAACTTCGTGCCATGTCCTACTCCCTCGTTTGATTCAATTGTACTATTCTTCTTCGGTTTCGCTATCTTCGCGCTCATCGCGCTCGGCAGCTTTCTTAGCCTTTTCGGCGCGGGCGGCTTCGGCTTTAGCCATAGCCTTCAGGTCCGGTTTGGTTATCAGGAAGCGGACGATCTCGTCGGTTATGTTGAATGTCTGCTCAACCTTGGCGACGTTTTCGGCCGGCATATCCACCGTATAAAAAACATAGACGGCGAACTCCTGCTTCTTGATAGGATAGGCCAGCTTGCGCTTGCCCCAGTTGTCGGTTTTGGTAATTTCGCCCTTGTTGTCGGCGATGATTTTTTTGATACGGTTTTCAGCTTTTTCCAGGTCTATCTCAAGATCAGGGTGATAAAGCACCGCTATTTCGTAAGTATTGATACGAACTCCTTCCTTTGGTCTCGGGCCAGCCGCCATGGATGCGCTGACCTGAATTAGTTTATTGCTCGATAATTTTACCGCATTCACCCCTGTTAGTCAACGCCCGAGATTGCTAAAGTTTAGAAATAATCGTACTGTGATTTTAGGCTCAGGTCGCTTGGGTAACCTCGCGGGGAGCCAATCGACCTTCGACATACGAATCTTCGTCCCCTAAGGGAGGCAGGATGCTTATTGAAATCATCTTCAACAAGCCCGCCCGCCTCCTGGATTTTCTGGGGAGGCTGGCCATGCGGCCGTTCCGGCGGCCGCTGTGGTGGACTCACCGCAGGCTTGACGAGCACATTCTCGAGCGCCCCGGCTTCCCGGGAAGCTTGTGGCGGCTGTTCCACAAGCCCGACTGGCAGCGCAGCGCCAAGTTCAGCGCCCGGGTATGGGTGGTGAGCTTCGCGGTCTTCTGGCCGGCGGCGCGGCACTTCGGACACCCCTGGTGGGTGAATCTGGGGGTCACGCTGCTGGTCGACACCCTGGCCTACATCTTCCACAAGGAGTGGGTCTGGGCCCGGCGCGAAATCGAGCTCAGCCGCAGCGCCGCCCTGTCGTACACCTACACCGGCGTGACGTTCATGGGGAACCTCGGTTTCGCGTGGTACCTCCTGAACGAGACTTCGCTGGGGAACGCGCCGTCCAAGGTGGTGATGGGGGTATTCGGGGTGCTCATCAACCCGCTCGTCTTCCTGTTCCGCGACAAGGTCGCCCTGCGCGACTGTTCGAAGGCCGACAAGGCGTGAGGCCCGGGATACTCGAATATCCCGGGCCCGCGCCGGCACCAAAGGGTGTTATAATGCTTGTGACAAGATTCAGCTTGTCCCCTAAGATTTTGAATATCAGACACTTGTTTCCAAAATCCGAATAATAATTTAACCCTTGCGGGGTGTGGAGGGCATTTTTGTTGCGCTTACGATCTCTTTTTTACTCGAATAAAAATAAAGCCATAAAAATTATAAGGTCGCATTTTTTGCGCTGGGCAAGGTTCAGCGCCATAGGCGGCGTTCTGAACGGCATCAGCTTTGGCATCCTGTTCGTGCAAGTACATAACGGCATCAAGCCGCCTTTCGCGTAATTGGTAGAGAATGTCTTTATGCTGCAGCTCGGCTTTGCCTTGAACCGCTACATAGTTTTTGGCGATCGCACGCTGCCTTTCTGGCCGGCCATATTCAAATGGAACGCCTTTAAGTCGGTGACTTTCGTCTTAGGGCAAGGCCTATACTTTTTATTGGTCCAGGTGGCAGGCCTGCAGTATATGCTGGCCAGTGTTACCGTTGCCGCTACTTTCGGAATATTCAGCTACGCTATAAGTAACGGTTGGGCCTTCGCAAAGCAAAACTCTTAGGTTCTAGTTACTTCAAAAATTCTAGCGAGTCCTATTACTTTCCAGGAGCTCTCGGAGACGGCTTAAGCTTGGTGCCCGCTGAAAGCGGGCTTAAGCCGTCGAGAGGCAGGCGCGATGCGCCGCCGGAGCACATCGACGCCGGTTCTGGAAAGTAAAAGCGGCGAGCGTTAATCGGGCATATCGTCGTAGACATCGCCGCCGGCGTCGCCTAAGCCCCCGGCCGGAACGGGTTCCCCGCCTACTTCGCCGCCAAATACTTCATCGGCGCTGCCCACAAGCACTTCGCGCGGGCGGTTGGTGCCATCGCTCATGGCAATTATGCCCCGCTCTTCCATGACGTCCATCAGGCGGCTGGCCCGGCCATAGCCTACCCGTAATTTTCGCTGCAGCAAAGAAGTGCTGGCTTTGCCGGCGGCGCAGACCACTTCTACAGCATCGCGCAGCGTCTCGTCATCATCGCCTCCGGTGTCAGTGCTGGCCACCACCCCGCCCTTACCAAGCTGCACGGGCTGGCTGACCACCTCGTTATCGTACTGCGGCGGACGCTGGCCCCTTAAGAAGTCGGCAAGCTTGTTTGTCTCGTCACTGGTTATCAAAGCGCCCTGCACGCGAATGGGACGCGGCAAGTCGGTAGTCTTAAACAGCATATCGCCTTTGCCTAGCAGCTTTTCGGCGCCGCCCTGGTCTATGATTATGCGGCTGTTTATCTGGTCTTTGACCGCAAAAGCAATCTGGGCCGGGACGTTGGCCTTGATTATGCCGGTGACCACATTGGCATCCGGGCGCTGGGTTGCGAGCACCAGATGGATACCGGCCGCCCGGGCTGTCTGGGCGATGCGGGCAATCAGTGCTTCCACATCGCGGCTGGCGACCATCATCAGGTCTGACAGCTCATCGATAACCACCACGATGTGCGGCATGCCTTCTTCTTTTTTCAGGTTGTTATAGCCCTGGATATCGCGCTGTTTTACTTCAGCGAAAGTCTTCAGACGGCGCTCCATCTCGGCCACCGCCCATTTAAGCGCGCTGATGCATTTTTCGGGTTCGGTAACCACCGGCGCCAGCAGGTGCGGGATGTCATCGTAAGGAGCCATTTCCACATGCTTAGGGTCTACTAGTATTAGCTTGAGGTCCGATGGGGTGTTGCGATAAAGGAAACTAGCCAACAGAGTGTTAATCATCACGGACTTACCGGACTTTGTCTGACCGGCAATCAGAAGGTGCGGCATTTCTTCCAGGTCGGCCACTATAGGTTCCCCGGCGATGTCTTTACCGACGACAAAGCTCAAGGGCCCTTTGCTATGGCTCCACTTTTCACCGGCCAGCAGACCGCGCAGAGTTACGGTGGCCGGTTTGACATTCGGCACCTCTATACCCACGGCGCGCTTACCCGGAATAGGCGCTTCCATCCTCAGGCTGGTAGCCGCTAAATCAAGAGCCAGATTGTGCTCCAGCGCTGTAAGCTTGGTCAGCTTTACGCCGGCTGGCGGCCGCAGCGTGTATTGTGTAACCCTTGGGCCTACATTGGCGCCTTCAACCTCTACATCTATACCGAAGTTGGAATAAGTATCTTTGATAATCTGCGCGTTGCCTTTCACGTCGCCGGCGTTGGCCTTGTCGTCTTTGGCGTTAAGTAGGTCCAGCGATGGAAACTGCCAGTCTGGGTCCTT
>CAMLDA010000050.1 GCA_946478715.1 uncultured Candidatus Saccharibacteria bacterium
CAGGGCAGCTTTTTGGGAATCTATATCGGCTTTCATGGCGGACAGTTTGGCATCATCAGCCTTTATCTGGCTTTCGCGGCTGGTGAATTCGCCCTGGTAAGACTGCTCGAACCCTATGACCGCCTGGCGGTCAGTGAAATAGCGCTGATAGTACTTTTCCAGCGGCGCCGGCAGGCGCGCGATTTCGGTGCCGAAAATCGAATGCATCTCGTTTACCAGGTCGTTCGGCTCGGTCTTCTTATACTCGTTAATGGTATCTTTAATCCGCTGGTCGGTAAGCCTGGTATTGTAATAGTCAGTAAGCATATTATCTACGCTGCTCTTATCGCTGGCGCTCAGGCGGTCATAAGCCGCGTGCAGCATCTCGTGGGCCGCCGTAACCTGCTGGACGCCGGCCAGGCGCTTGTCCTGGACGTCGTATATGAATATCCCGTTCTGGTCGGAACGGTAGCAGCCAAGGACGATGGTCTGTTCGCTTTCGTTACAGTCCGCCCGGAACTGGCTGGCGCTGGATTCCAGATCCGGATGATACACGTAAAAGACATGCCGGGCGTAAGGGGTCATGGTGTCCTGGGCCGCTAAAGAGGAAACCGTTTTTGGCGGCGTATAGCCGCGCAGGCGCCACCAATCTGTCAGCGCCTGGGCGTTGAAGTAAACCAAAAAGGGTACGGACAGCAGCGCAAGGGTCAGCGCCAGACCTGATATCCTTTTGACGGCTTTCATCCTACCAAGTATAGCCTACTGGTTACTCTATGGCCGCAGCGTATGTCAGCTCTGTTTCGCGTTCCTTGTTCCGCTTGGTATTCACGGTAACGACATCGCCGGTATGGTAGCTGTCTTCCAGCAGCCCTCCCGCAATAGCGTCCTCCAACGTCTCCTGCAGCAGGCGGCGCATCGGCCTGGCACCATTGTGGGCATCATAGCCGCGCTCCATAAGGTATTCCTTGGCTTTAGGGCTTACCTGCAGGCCGATTCCCTTTTTGAGCAGGCGGGCGCGCAGGTCATCCAGCTGGATATCCAGTATCTTCAGTGCGTCCTTTTTGGTTAGGGCCCGGAAAACGATTATCTTGTCTATGCGGTTAAGAAGTTCCGGCCGCATGGTTTTCTTAAGCTCTTCTAAGACTTTGTCTTTGTTGGCCTGGTGCAGCTCGTCAAGATTGTCAAAATCCGAGGATTTCAGGGCGGAGAAACCAAAACTGGCTTCTTTCTGCAGTTTTTCGGCCCCGATGTTGCTGGTCATTATGATGATGGTGTTCGTGAAGTCTATCTTACGGCCCTTGGAGTCGCTTAAGACGCCGTCTTCCAGTATCTGCAGCAGCATATTGAATACGTCCGGATGGGCTTTTTCGATTTCATCGAACAGCACGACGCTGTATGGCTGGCGGCGGATACGGTCGGTCAGCTGGCCGCCATCGTCATAGCCTACATAGCCGGCCGGGGCGCCGACTAACCGGGCTACCGTATGCCGTTCGCCGAATTCGCTCATATCTATCTTTACCAAAGCGTCTTCGCTGCCAAAGAATTCCCGTGCCAGCACCCTGGCTAATTCGGTCTTGCCGACACCCGTCGGACCCAGGAATATGAATGAGCCTATGGGGCGCTTCTCGCTTGATATACCGGAACGGCTGCGCCTTACGGCTTTGGCAACGGTTTCCACGGCTTCATCCTGGCCGATAATATATTTGCCAAGGTTCTTTTCTAAATTGACAAGATATTTGGCCTCTGAGCGGATGACCTTGGTGACCGGAACGCCCGTCATCCGGGCTACGGTATCCGCCACATCATCCGCGGAAATCGTAATAGGTTTGCCGGCCCGGTGGGTAGCCTCAAGCTGCTTTATCTCTTCGCTTATCTGGCTGGCCCGCTGTTTTTCGCGGGCGGCTTTTTCATAGTCCTCGTTATCTACAGCTTCGTCTATGCGGGTGTTGACCAGTTTCATCTCTTTCTGCAGCTGGCGCAGTTCGGGCGGCGTCTCGCCTTTGTTAACCCTTAGATACGCCGCGGTCTCATCCAGCAGGTCTATGGCCTTATCGGGCATATAGCGGTCGTTGATGTAGCGGCGTGCAAAGTTGACAGTGTCTTCCAATACTTCGTCGCTGACTTTGACGCCATGAAATTCCTCGTAATGGCCGCGCAGGCCCTTTAGTATAGCCAGCGTCTCATTTGGCGTGGCTTCCGGGACCTGGATTGGCTGGAAGCGGCGCTCCAGCGCGGCGTCCTTCTCTATGTAGCGGGTATATTCATCCGTGGTGGTAGCCCCTATCATCTGGACCTTGCCGCGGGCCAGGCTGGGTTTAAGGATATTACCGGCGTCCATGCTGCCTTCGGCGGATCCGGCTCCGACTATCAGGTGGAGCTCGTCTATAAATACGATAACGTTCTTATCCTGCTCCAGTTCGGCGATGACTTTCTTGAGCCTTTCTTCGAATTCACCGCGGTATTTAGTCCCGGCTATCATACCGGCCAGGTCCAGCATTATGATTTTCTTTTCCAGCAGGCTGTCAGGGACTTCTTCGTTGATTATCCTCTGGGCCAGGCCTTCTACTATGGCGGTCTTTCCAACGCCGGGCTCGCCTATCAGTACCGGGTTGTTCTTGGTGCGGCGGTTAAGGATGGTTATGACGCGTTTGATTTGCGGTTCACGTCCGACCACGGGGTCGAGCTTCTTCTCTTTTGCCAGTTTAGTAAGGTCTGTGCCAAAGAATTCCAGGGCGGACTTCTTGCCGGCCTTGCCGCGGCGGCGGCCCTCGGCAGACGCCTGGCCGTCGCCTTCATACTGCTGGCGCTGCAGGAACTGCTCCACTTGGGTGCTTAGCGCGTCTACGTCAACGCTCATGTCCTTAAGCAGTGTGGTCGCCCGGGCGTTCTTTTGGCTTAAGATGCTGTAAAGTATGTGCTCGGTGCCGCAGTAATCCTGGTTGAATTCCTGGGCTATTTCCCAGGCCATCTTAAGAGTAAGCTTGGCTGTTTCGCTCAGGCCTTTGCCGCCCATATTTATAACCAGCGTCTTTGGGGTAAGGTTAAGGGCCAGGCGGGCGCGGTCCAATGTCACGCCGGCGCCTTCAAGGATTTTGGAACCCATACTGCCCTCTTGAGCCAGGACACCCAGAAGAAGGTGCTCAGTGCCTATATAGGCGCTGCCGCTGGCCCGCGCTATAGCATCAGCATGCCGCAGGCTGTGCAGCGCGTTATTGGTCAGGTGTGATAAAAATTCCTGAAAATCAGGTGAATTTGGAATCATATGGTTATTTTATACCCTCTTATTCTTAGTGCTCGCTGTAACCAGCTTTACAGAAGTGGATAATCGGTTAAGCGTAATTCAATTATAGCACAAATTGGCACTCGTCAAGTGCGAGTGCCAATTTTTATATTGACCGCAGAAGTCGCATTACCGCTCCTTGCGAGCCGACTTACTTTTCCGGGGATTCTGCGGGCGCTTCCTGTTTGTCGGTGCCATGCTCTTCGATAGCTTCCAGCAGGCTGGATTCCAGCTCTGATTTCTTCTTGAGCTTTTGGACGACTGGTTTTGATTCGATGCCTTCTGACGGCTTCGTTTCAGCGGTTTCGGCGCCAGCCTGCTTATCGGCTTCAACGTCCAGCTCAAAACCGGTGAGCTTACCGGCAAGGCGGACATTCTGCCCGGCTTTGCCGATGGCGATACTCAGCTGGTCCTCGGGGACTATAACGGTTGCTTTCTCGCCTTTTATCTCAACGCGGGTAACGTTGGCCGGCTTCATGGCATTGCCTATGAATGCAGCCTTGTCGTCGTCCCACACTACGATATCAATCATTTCCTGGCTGCCGATTTCATCGCGGACGGCATTTATGCGGGTGCCGTGGCCGCCTACGAAAGTCCCTACCGGGTCGACTCCCTGGACATTGGAGCTGACCGCTATTTTGGAGCGCACGCCGGCTTCGCGGGCCACAGCCTTGATTTCCACGGCTTTATTCTCCATTTCCGGAACTTCGGCGGCGAACAGCAGTTCGATGAACTCCTTGCAGCCGCGGCTGACAATCAGCTGCGGGCCGCGGAAGCTTTTTTCCACGTCTTTAAGGAAAAACTTCAGCCGCTGGCCGGGGTAGTAGCGCTCGCCTTGGATCTGCTCGCTGGCAGGCATCAGGCCCTGGGCGCGGCCCAGTTCGATTCGGACTACACGGCCCTCGACGCGGGTTACGGTACCGTTGACGATACCGCCTATCTTATCCTCGTATTCGGCCAGTACGATTTCGCGCTCCGCCTCGCGCAGTCGCTGCAGTATTACCTGTTTGGCGGTCTGGGCGGCTACCCGCCCGAAATCTTCCACGCTCTGGACGATTTCCACGGTCTCGCCTACTTTGGCGTTCTTCCGTACGGCCTGGGCCTCGGATAAGCCCATCTGCATGTGGGGATTCTCGACTTCGTCAACGACTTCTTTGGTCACATAGGCGGTTACTTCCCCGGTATTAAGATTCATGGTCACGCGGACTTCCTGTTCGCGGTCTCCGTAGTCGCGGCGCCAGGCGGCGGCCAGCGCCTGCTGGACGATTTCCTGCACCTGCTCTTCCGGCAGATTCTTTTCTTCCGCTATCAGCTTGATAGCCTGGGCCAGCTGTTTAAAATCCATTTCCATTTTTTTACTCCTTTTCTATGAAAAAATCCGACCTTAGTGGCCGGATCAGCTAATACTAATTTAGCACAGACTTAATGCTTAATCAAATCATTCCGCCTGCAGCTCCACCTTTTGTTTCAGGTGGTCAATCAGATATCGCGGGTTCAGCGGTTCGCCGGTTATCTTTTCTATAAGCTCGTTCGGGCGGTAGCGGCGCCCGTGCCGGTGGATATTCTGCCGCAGCCATTGCAGGAAGGGCTTAAAGTCGCCGTCAGCGAATCTCTTATCAAGGTCCTTTATGTCGCGGCTGATGGCGCGGAAAATCTGCGCCGCGTAAAGGTTCCCCAGCGAATAGGTTGGGAAGTACCCGAGCGTGCCGTGCGACCAGTGTATATCC
>CAMLDA010000051.1 GCA_946478715.1 uncultured Candidatus Saccharibacteria bacterium
AGAAGCTCAAAAATGACAAACCGGAGGAAAGATGCAGACTGTTAAAAGACTTGTGGCGGCACTCAGCTGCCTGGCTATTATATTCGCTATCACACCCTTCGCTTCGGCGCAGACCGCCAACGGGACGCCAACCGGCAGCGGCCTTAGTATTTCGCCTACGATTTCCGAATTCACTATCAAGCCGGGCAACAAAGCCACGGTTAAGATTACGCTTAAGAATATTACCGTCGACAATGTTACGGCCCAAGGTTTTGTAAACGACTTCACGTCTGATGGTACCACCGGCAATCCAAAGATCCTGACAAACGAAAAACAGCCTTCCCAGAACAGCATCCGTAATTTCGTATACGGCCTTACCGATGTGAGCCTTCAGCGCGGCGAACAGAAAAACGTCACCGTGGGCCTACAGGTGCCTCAGGGCACCACGCCCGGGGCTTACTTTGGAATTATCCGCTATAAGGCGGTGCCCGCCGGCGGCGGCGCCCCTGCGCCGGGGCAGGTAGCCCTTACGGCCAGCGTAGGCACTATCGTGCTTGTAACGGTGCCGGGCAGCATCCATGAACAGGTCCAGCTGAAGAGCCTTAACATCTACCGCGGGGCCCGCGCCAGCCGCGTATTCATAAAGCCCCCAACCAGCATAGGCGTGGAAGTAGCCAACTTTGGCAACGGTTTCGTGAAGCCTTTCGGCAACGTGGAAGTCCACAATATGTTCAACAAGTCGGTAATCAGTTATCAGCTGAATAACCCCAAGCAGCCCGGCAACATCCTGCCGGGAAGCAGCCGTGAATTCACGCAGAATATAAAGGGCATCAACAGCATCGGCCGCTACACGGTTATTGCCAGCGTCAGTTACGGCCAGGGCTCCCAGGTATTGAGCCTGCAGAAAAACATCTGGTATATCCCGCTGTGGTTCATCGTCGTATTCCTGGTCGTCGTCCTGGGTCTTCTGTACCTGGCTTACAGGGCTTACCGCAGCTACAAATCAGATGCTAAGCATTCTCGCCGGCGATAAACCTTCCAGGTAGGGTGGCACCGATGTCTCAAGCCAAAAAAATAAGAAGGGTCCTGACAGGCGGGCTGCTGACGACTTTAAGCTTAATGGCAGCCGCAGTGCCGGCATTGGCGGTGACAACCCAGTCGGGATCTACCGGAGTATCGGGTACCGTGCCCGGCCCGGCGCCCACCCAGGCGGCCACCATCGATATACCCGCGAACGGCCAGAGCTTCAGCACTACGCCTATCACGGTGTCCGGCTTCTGCCCCTCGGACACGCTGGTGGAAATATATAAGAATAATGTCTTTTCCGGTTCGGCTCAGTGCCAAAACGGCAGCTACACGCTGCAGGTGGACCTTTTTGACGGGCGCAACGACTTAGTGGCCAAAGTGTTCGACAGCCTTAATCAGCAGGGGCCGGATTCCAAAACGGTCACGGTTAATTTCTCGTCAGCTATTCCTATCGGGGGTCCCCGTATAACTCTTACCACGCAATACGCCAAGCGGGGCGCTGACCCCGGATCGATACTGACCTGGCCGACTACCTTGACCGGCGGCACAGGGCCCTACGCATTCAGCATTGACTGGGGCGATAAGACTACCCCGGATCTTATAAGCCGTCCGGCGCCGGGAAATATCGATCTTCAGCATACTTACACCCTGGCCGGAGTATATAAAGTGACTGTGAAAGCTACGGACGTAAAGGGTAATTCGGCCTTCCTGCAGCTGGTGGGAATCGCCAACGGTCCGGTCCAGCAGGCGGGCACGAACAGCAAAAACAGTATTATCACCAGCCAGAAAACAAAGGTCCTTATCTGGCCGGTCCTGGTACTGTTCGCCCTGCTTTTACTATCATACTGGCTGGGGCTGCGGCACCAGCTGGAAGCTATACGCAACCGGCTGTCAAAAGGCGACGCTCCGTTTTAATTCCATACCTTTCTTTCAACTTCGAGCTTTATACCGGGATAGGTGATAGAATCTAACAGATGAAAAAGACGGTTTTCGTGGGACTTTCCGGCGGAGTTGACAGCTCTGTCAGCGCCGCTCTGCTGAAACGGCAGGGCTATGGCGTGGTAGGCGTTTATATGAAAAACTGGAGCCGCGATTTGCCGGGCATGCCTTGCCCGTGGAAGGATGATTTTACCGATGCCAAACGGGTGGCTGTACAGCTGGGCATCGATTTTAAGATGTATGACTTTGAGAAGCAGTACCAGCAGAAAGTGGTGAATTATATGCTGGATGGATTCAGGGCGGGTATAACCCCCAACCCGGACATAATGTGCAACCAGGAAATCAAATTCAAGCTGTTTTTAGATACCGCTTTGGAAGACGGGGCTGACTATATAGCTACCGGCCATTATGCTAATACGGCCGGCGGGCGGCTGTTTATGGCAAAAGACGCCAACAAAGACCAGACCTACTTCTTATACCGGGTTACTAAGGAGGCTCTAGGTAAGACGATTTTCCCGCTTGGCGACCTAACAAAGCCCAAGGTCAGGGAGCTTGCCGGAGAATTTGGCCTGGTTACGGCTCAGAAAAAGGAAAGCATGGGTATCTGTTTCGTAGGCAAGGTAGGCATAAAGGAATTCTTGGAGCAGTACGTTCAGAAGCGGCCCGGAGACATCATTGACCAGTCCGGAAAAGTTATCGGCCGGCATGACGGCGCTATTTTTTACACCATCGGCCAGCGCCATGGCCTGGATGCCGGCGGCGGTCTGCCCTATTACGTAACCGGCAAAGACATGGACAAGAACGAAGTGTATGTAACGACAGACCTGCAGGACGAAAAACTATGGAGCGATAAGATCAGGTTTGGGGCGGCACACTGGATTGGCAGCCCGCCGCCCGCAGAAAACCTGATGGTGCGCACCCGCCACCGAGCCAAACTCATCCCGGTTAAAAAACTTAACAAGTTAAGTAATTTTGAGTACGAGGCGGAACTCAAAGAAGAAGTGCGGGCGCTGACGCCGGGGCAGTCAGCCGTCTTCTATACCGATACCGAATGCCTCGGCGGCGGCATCGTTTCTTAGGATGTGGTATAAACAAAAGCATAATGTCCGAAGAGCCTACCGAGTTTCCCCAAGCAACGCCCACTAACCACGGGCATTTCGAAGGACCTGCTACCAGGGGGGATTTTGAAGCCGCCCAAAAAATGGATCCAAGGGATATAGCGCAGATTATTTTTCAGGAACGCCAGACCAGGAACGAGCTGACAAGAAGAGAAGCCGATATCTATGATGATACGACACTGGTGCTCAAAGGGCCGGTCTTCAGAAGAGAAGCGGACCATAAGCTCGCCGCTATAAATCCCGCTGAACGCCGCCGTATGCGGCCAAACGGGGCCATCATAGGCAGTATTGACGGCAAAGGACTGAAGCTGGTAAATGATAAATACGGTCACGAGGCGGGAAATAAGATGCTATTCAATATCGGCAGGCTGCTTGAAAGCGTGGCTCACGAAGACGACCTGGTGGGCAGGCTGGCTGAAGGCAGCGACGAGTTCGGCATCGTCCTTTTTTTCCGGGATGACATCAAAAAGCCGGAAAAGGTTTTAGAAGAAATCAATAAAAGGCTTCTGCAGCGGGTCAAAGATGCCGTTTCCCGGCATGAGATTGCCGGTCTGAAATGGAAGCTTGTAGTCTATTCGCCGGGTAACGATATCCGCACAAGCATGCATCTGGCCGACCCTATCCCCGACAGCGAGAATCTTATGGAATGGCCGCCAAAAGAAATACTGCCGTCACGGTAGAGGGCCGCTGCTTCTTATCTGTTAAAATAAATGCTGAATGACAGCCCAGGAAATCCGCCAAGCATATCTGAAATTCTTTGAGGAACGCGGCCATAAGATACTGCCGCGGGCACTTTTAGTGCCGCAGGATGACCCGACAACCCTGTTCACGGGCTCAGGCATGCAGCCGCTTGTACCGTACCTGTTAGGGCAGCCTCATCCTCAGGGCAGCCGGGTGGCCGACAGCCAGACCTGCTTCCGGGCAGAAGATATGGACGAGGTAGGCGACAACCGGCATACGACTTTCTTCGAAATGCTGGGCAACTGGAGCCTGGGTGATTATTTCAAAGAAGACCAGCTGGTGTGGTTCTGGGATTTCCTGACTAAAATCGTCGGGCTGGACCCGGGACGGCTTTATGTCAGCTGTTTCATCGGCGACTCTCAGTTTGATATCCCAAAAGACACCGACAGCGCCAAAATCTGGAAAGATTTGTTCGCGCAGGAAGGAATAGACGCCGCCGAAGTTGAAATCGGCAGCGAAGCCGATGGATATGCCAAGGGAATGGGCGGCGGCCGGATATTTTATTATGACGCCAGCAAGAACTGGTGGAGCCGCGAAGGCGTGCCGGCAAATATGCGCGATGGGGAGCCGGGCGGGCCTGACAGCGAGGTCTTTTATGACTTTGGCACGCCGCACGACGATAAATTCGGCGAACACTGCCACCCTAACTGCGACTGCGGCCGGTTTTTGGAAATCGGCAACAGCGTCTTTATGACCTACCGCAAAACCGCCGATAAGTTCGAAGAATTACCCAAGCCTAATGTGGATTTTGGCGGCGGCCTGGAAAGAATCGCCGCCGCGGCTATCAACTCGCCCGATATCTTCCATATAAGCCTTATCAAGCCGATAATCGAGGACCTGGAAAAGCTCAGCGGCAAGGAATACGGGAATCACCAGAACAGCATGCGCGTTATTGCAGACCATCTGCGGGCCGGAGTTTTTCTGGCGGTTGACGGGGTGGTCCCCAGCAACAAACAGCAGGGTTACGTCCTCCGCCGGCTGATGCGGCGGGCTATCCGCTACGCTTTCGAGCTTGGTATAGAACAGGATTTATGCGAAAAAATCGCACCCACGATTATCAATCTATACAAAACTGATTTTCCGGAAGTCGCCCAGCGCGAAAAAGAAGTCCTGGAAGTTTTTACCCGAGAAGAAAAAATCTT
>CAMLDA010000052.1 GCA_946478715.1 uncultured Candidatus Saccharibacteria bacterium
AGGGCATGCGATAGCATCAAATAACAGGTGTGTGATTATCAGATCGGCATCAGAACCGCTCAAGACTTCGCGAGCCATTAAGCCGACGTGCAGGCTTTCGTTATCCCATCTCTCCCAATCAGCTCCCGGTGCTGTATCGTATATCCATTTTAATTTCTGGGGTACATCTATATATCGGATAGTGATTCCCGGTATTTTCTTCAGGCTGTTAAAAAGCGGCGATTCCTTTATGAAAGGTGCGCGGGTAGTAAGGACTTCTACATCATGGCCAAGTTTTACCAGCTCCGACGCGTGGTTCGCCGGAACCACTTCGCCTCCGCCGACGTAGTAGCTTATCCGCGGCTGATAAATGATTATTTTCATACCCTCACCCTGCCCGCTAGCCCTGATAATTCTCCTGGCAGGGTCCCGTTTATGGAATGAGCTTGCAGCCTGTGGCCCAAGACGGCATGGATTCCCGCGATGGCGTCCTGATTGGTGTCAGACGAGTGAAGGACATTCCTTTGGGTTAAAATGACTGTTACCTCGTCCTGGCGCGGATGTTCCTGATTTTCCCAAAGGACGATTTCCTCCGGGGAAAGCTGGGCGTCCCTACTGAACATAAGCCGGATAGGGCCGTCGCTCCCATCGGGAGACTTCTTAAGTGTATTAAGCTTATCTTGTGATTCGGGGCCGGCACCCGTGATAATAAGAGCCAGTACTTCTTTACCGATCAGATACTGCTTCATCGCCCGGTAAAAATGCTCGGCTACAGAACTTCTGTATATCACGTCTATGGATCCAGGGGTCAAACAGGACCTCTGCGCATAAACCACTTCCAAACCGCTGTCCCTTATGACCTCTATGATTGGCTCCTGGTCTTTTTCAAATCCGGGCTTTATCAGCCCGAAGGCTACTTCATCTTGCGGCAGCGTTATGCACTCTCCTGCGCTCATGCCGACATCGCCTCAATATAGCCTATAAGCTGTTTAAGGCCCCGCGCGCCGGGTCTAGAAGCTACGTACGCGCAGCGGCGCCTATAATCCTCAACTGAATTCTTCACTCCTAGAAAATAAGTATTTTTGGGCCGATATGATTTACCGGCTTCGTCATCGCCGATTATAAATATAGGATATCCCGGGTATTTAGCATCGCGGATTATACTGGCGGCGGCGACTTTGTTATTGCTGGGGAAAAAGGCGTGCAGCTTTCCCGGAATAGTACCGTCCTCAATCACCACCCCTTTTTCGCCAAGCGTAGACGCCAGGTGCTTCCTAAGCCTATCCGCTTCCTTTTTATCAAGCTCCCCATCCGTTTTCACATATAGGCTTTGGGTAAATTGGCGCTCCTCGGAATAAGACAGCGTAACCCCCTGGTTGGTGTATCTTTTCCTGTATTGACCGGATTCCTCTGTTATCAGTTTTTTCAGCAGCCCTTTTACGGAGTCGTTCGGCACCAGCTCAGAGAACACGCCTTTTTTATCGGGCAGATAGGCTATGGCACCTCCTTCGGTGATAATAGGCCCGTTAAGCCCAAGTTCGCGGTAAATAGGCGCGGCCCCGGAAAGCACCCTGTTGGTGTTTATCCCGATGACAGAACCCTCTGACATTAGCGTCCTGAGAAGATTCCTGAAATAGCGCTTGCGGTAATAGTATCTGCCTTTTGAGACCAGGGTTTCATCCAGGTCGAAAAATATCAGCTTGGGACCTTTATGCCTGATCATCTTCGTACTATCCACCCGCAGCCATTGGTCAACCGGAGAAGCGTTGATACGCCCCGCAATTAAAAGCTCGGCTTTCAGCGCCAGTTTGAACACCCTCATAATAAGCAGATAAATAAGCCACTGGGCTTTCAGATCCATGCCGGCCGCCCGCCATTTTTTCCAGTCCGTCTTTCTGTAAAGCAAGTGCCTGATAGCGGAGAAGCTTTCGAACCAGCCTAATACCTTCATGACCTCAACTGATGTGCGGCGGTAGGTGCGCCACCAGTCATAGACGCCCGTGATGGGATACGCGTAAACTTTGGCGTTTTCCACCTCCTTTATTGCCTTCGGGCCATATTTATAAAGGATATAGGCTGATAGGTATATATCATCAACCAGCAGCAGGCCGTATAGCTTAAGCCTTGGCGCTCTTTCCGCCAGGCGCCGTACTTTTTGGTCGCTGGGAACTTTCCAGACCTTAGTGGCGAAGCACCGGCCGTGAAAGTAGTAGCGCGGCGTGAGCATCACGCCGGAGCAGTAGAGTCTATATAGCGAGGTTATAAATCCGGCTTCTTTACCGGCAATCAGTTCTGTCTTGGCGTAAGCCAGGACGGTCTTACCGCTCATAACCTTCAATAAATTGCCGATGGTGTGCCGGCCTAACCGGCTGTCGGCGTCCACGAAGATATAAACATCAGCGTAATTTCTGGCGACTATCAGGCGCTGCGAACGTATCAGGCCGCGGGTAGAAGTTTCAATCAAAGAAATGTTTTTGGCGCGCGTATCATCAATGAATTCTCTAACCTTGTGCGCCGTGTCGTCGCTGCAATCGTTGGCGCACACTTCAATGCGGGCTTTTATCGCGCCGGCGGCTAATGATTTCTGAACGGATTCCAGGCAGCTTTGGATAGTGTCGGATTCGTTATGAGCGGATATAGCGACGACTATCTTGGCGTCTTTCATGGCAATTACTGGATGAATACCGAATTAATCGTCTTCCAGCCTAACAGCGCGACTCTGCGCCGCTTCTGGAGCAGAAGCTCGTTGCCTATAGGCGTATATACTGCTTCTCCGGGCACCGGAGGAGAAAGCCGGGACCTGGTGTAAATCTGGCCCTCTAAAAGCGCGTCATATACCGCCCCTTCCGGCATATCATCTCCTTTCCAGAGTACGGTTTCTACCCTGGCGGTTATCGAAGTTTCTGGTATAGCCCCGCTTGGAATAGAGGCTAACTCTGGCACCACTATCCGGAACTTATCTTTCATAAAAATCCTTTGTTGAATATTATACAATAACTATCCAATTGGTCAATAATTAATAGTGGCGCTAAGCGGTTTTAGTCTGGTAACGGCACCCGCTGATTATGTGATGAAACACATAGCGCCAAATTTCAAAGAGGTATTAGATAGAGGCATGGCAAAGAAGACCGCTGCGCAAAGGACCATGGAAGCCATCGGCATGATTCCGGCCGTAGCCGGAAATGGCATCTGGAACCTGGGCATAAAAGAGTTGACAGCCAAAAGCCTGGAGGCGTCAGTCAGAGAAGAAGCAAACGAGATGCTGGCAGATGGCTGGCTGCTGCTGCATATATACACCTTAAGGTACCGTGAAGACGGCACCTGGCGCGAACGCCCAATGGCCGTACTGGGCCGGACAGATTTATAAATCCGAACCACTGGAATTAGCGGCTAACAGAGGTTATAATAGCCTCTGATATTTTGATGGCGAGTGGCCAAGCGGTAAGGCGCCTGACTCTGGATCAGGAGATCGTAGGTTCGAATCCTACCTCGCCAGCCATACATAAGCACTTTTAATAGGTGCTTTTTTTATTGATACTTAATTTATGACAAAAGATTTACGGGTAGACAGGTTAACAGAATATAGCCCTGGTGATGCCGCCGATTTAGGGTCCCTGCTGACAGCATTAAGCGGCAGGTTCACCGGAGAGCCCGTGCCAGAGGGCTTGTTGAGAGAAATCATTGAATCTCCCTATCATGATGAGTTGGTGGCGAGGCTTGAAGGAAGGATAGTCGGCGCCGCGACGCTGAGCGTCATTATGGGCGCGGGAGCAGGAAAGAAAGGCTATCTGGAAGATTTTGTGGTGGATAAAAGTATTCGCCGCGGAGGTATAGGCACCCGGATCTGGCAGGAGATGATGTTATGGTGTGAAGAGCGAGGAGTGGACCTTGAGTTTACCTCGCGGCCGGAAAGGCAGGACGCCCACGAGTTTTATGCCTCGCGCGGGGCGAAAATAAGGCCTACGTCTGTTTTTCGGGTTCAGCTGATGGATGAATGAAGCTTAAGGCGGCTGTTTTTGTCCGCAGTACGATATACTAATCTCAAATGATGCACCCGATAGGGAGAAAAGAATTGTGGCATGCCCAGCTTGTGCTGCTGCTGGCCGTAATACTGCAGTTCACGATACCCCACGAGCTGCGGGTAGGCAACCGATATATTCTGGCGGTCATTGAGCTTATCCTTATAGGCGGCATTGGCGTAACGGCACCTAAACGCCATCTCAGCCTGAAAGGCTTTAACCGGTCCATTGCCGTACTTTTAATAGTAGTCGTTTCGCTGGCCAACATCGCCTCGCTGGTGCTGGTCATAAACGGGCTGCTGAATGGCACCGGCGTCCCCGGAAAAACCCTCGTTACCGCCGCTTTCACCATTTTTATAACGAACATCATCGCTTTTGGCTTATGGTACTGGGAGATTGACAGCCCCGGGCTGACCGGTGTTAAAAAACATGACGCCGAACCGCTATTCCAGTTCCCCAATATGCAGGACGGGGTTGCCAGGGGCAGCAAATGGGAGCCGACTTTTTTTGACTATTTATACGTATCGATTACGAACGCGGTCGCCTTTAGCCCAACCGACACGATGCCGCTGACCCATTTCGTAAAATCCCTTATGAGCATCCAGGCGCTGATTTCCCTGCTGACAGTCGTTTTGGTTACCGCCCGGGCCGTTAACATTTTGGGTTGATGAGCCATTTTAAAAGGCTTTTCAGGAAATCAGGGGTGACGATAATGGGGTTCGGCCTGCTGGTTACCGGCGGCTTGCTGCTGGTGCTGCCCGGGCCGGGTATTGTGGTCATAATCCTTGGGCTGGTTGTGCTTTCCTGGGAATACGAGTGGGCCAAACACCATCTGCATAGGGCTCGGCAGCTGCATAAGAAGGCTTTGTCTAAAACCAAAAGGACCATCCGGCCTTAATCTTTTTATAATCGCGCCCATCATAGCGGGATAAGCTTAAGCATTT